>ONAL01000020.1 GCA_900315785.1 uncultured Eubacteriales bacterium | reverse complement strand
ATGACTCCCGCACGTAACGACCTCAAGGTTAAGAAGATTGTCGAGACAGCGGACGTTAACTACGGTCTTGAGGACGCTCTCAAGAACCAGGAGTTCAAGTTCTCCAACTACGAGACAAAGGTCGGCTCAACACAGGGCGTAAACTACATCACTCGTTACACCTTAAACAACGAAACCTCCACAACCTCCGTTGACGCAACAGGTCATTACGCGCTCAAGGATCAGGACGTAGCTGACTTTGACAACCAGTACACAACAGGAAGCACGATGACGGTAGTTGAAGAAAACCGAACTCCCGGCGTTCAGTACTCCACCAAGTGGCAGGTTGTCGACAACGCTCACGGTACAAAGATTCTTCCGACGGGTACAGCTGTTTACAAGGACGGCAGACAGACCGACGGCTTTGTGCTCGAGGATTCCGTAATCAGCACGAACACCGCCAAGCTTCAGGTCAACGTGGTCAACACACCGAGCGTTCAGTCGCTGAACCTCTCCAAGAAGGTTCGTGACGAATCCGACCAGAACGACGTAGCCAACGTCGATAAGGAATTCAAGTTCCAGATTAAGGTTGACGTTGACGGCGGCACAAACTATAAGCCGTACGCACTCGCTTACAAGGTAATCGAGGACGGCGACACATTCACGCTTAACA
The DNA here is from genome assembly GCA_900315785.1 of uncultured Eubacteriales bacterium. Lineage (GTDB taxonomy): Bacteria > Bacillota > Clostridia > Oscillospirales > Acutalibacteraceae > Ruminococcoides. The sequence continues at coordinate 23,581 of ONAL01000020.1, read as the reverse complement.
CAGATTCAGACGGAATATTCTCCTTCTCTGCTAAGGATCAGGTGAAGATTGAGGGTCTCCCCGTAGGCGCTACCTACCAGATCAAGGAAATCCAGACTCCCGGATACGCTCCCTTGAGGGTTAAGGTCGACAACGGCTCAGACGACTTCTCATCAGGTGTTATGAACGGCACAATCGGCTCGTCCGACAGCACAATCGCCTTCACAAACATCGAGAAGCCTATCTCCACCAAGCTCAAGGCAAAGAAATATATTACGGACACAATAAACAGCGTCACATCCAAGACAACTTATGTTTCCGACGGTCTCGGCAAGGAGCTCTTCAGCTTCACGGCTCACGGCTTAGGAAATATCAAGTACGACGCTGCAGATAGCAACAAGGAAAGCATTGACGTTTCCTCAACCAGCAAAACAATCCAGTACACCAACGATAACGGAGAGATTATCTTCGGCAACAAGGGCGGTACCGACAGGTTCCTCAACTTCACCTCGACAGGTGTATACATCTACTCGATTGTTGAGAACGGTGTTATCATCAACAACAACAAGTCGAGCAACGACAGCCTCGTTACCTACAAGGACGATATCGGCGCGGATATCACTCACAAGTATCTCGCCAAGGTTACTGTAACCGAGAACGCGACAACTCACGAGCTCGAGGTTCTTGACGACAATATCGAGTACTTCCTCTGGGACGGCAATTCTCCCACAGCCGCGAGCTTCGCCGATAATCTCAAGGTTACCGAGGCAAACGTCGAGTTTGACAACCCGATTAAGAAGCACGGCAAGCTCACCATCATCAAGACAGACTCTCAGAACTCTCTTGACGGCGTAGAGTTCACTCTCTACAAGGTAGGCGCCGAGAATGAGGCTATCACCACCACAACCGAGGTTGTGGAAACAAAGACCACCTCAAACGGTAAGGCTGAGTTCGATAACCTCGACATCTACGAAAAGACTTCGGACGGCAAGTACAAGGGCGCAATGGCTTATCAGTGGTACGCTGTTAAGGAAACCGCCACAAAGAGCGGTTATATGCAGGAGGCTACGGTTCACTACTTCAGGCTCCCCATCCTCGACAACGGCACGGTTAAGTATGATATCGAGTTCACATATGTAAACGGCGCGCTCAAGTCACCCAGCAGCGGTTCCGTGTTCGGCACAATGCTTCCCTTCGGACTCGCTCTCGTAGTCATTTCAATGCTTTCAATGCTTGTGTTCTTTATGCACAAGAACAAAAAACCGTTAAGATATGCTCGTAAAAGGGTATAAAATATATTAATTATTTAGAAGGAGATTCAGAACAATGAAACACACCAAAAGAATTTTAGCAATCATGCTTGCTGCTCTTTTCCTCGTAGCAATGGTTCCCACAGCTTTTGCTGCAAACGAGAAGCTCACACTTACCTGTGACAAGGATCAGTTTGAGTTCACAGTATACAAGGTTGCAACTCTTGCAAACACAACCACAGGCGCGTACACAATTCACGCTACAGACGACAATGTAAAAGGCGCTATCGCTACTGCTAACCAGACAGGCGCTCAGTTCCTCTCAGTTCTTAACACAGCCTATAATGCTGACCATAGCTCTGTAGGTACTGCTGAATCAGGCGTAGTTAAGAAGGGCTCCAGCAAGGAAATCACAACTCCCGGTATCTACTATGCGGTAGTTACTAAGGAGCACGAGAACAAGACCAAGGTCAGCAACGCTGTTATCGTATGGCCTGAGTACAAGAACGACGCTTGGGATTACGGCACAAACGGTCAGCTCACCTTCGCTCTCGGCGACAAGGTTGATTTCGGTACAGTTACAGTTAACAAGTTCTTACCCGATGAGGCTAACGACGCTTATTCCACAAACTCAGGTATGAACGGTGAGGTTACCTTTACTCTTAAGGCTACAAAGGTAGGTTCCACAACAGAGCACGCTACAAGATACGTAATCTGGGATAAAATGAGCAAGGGTCTCACATACGTAGCTAAATCCGCTAAGGTTTACTATGACAGCGTAGACGACGCTAACGCAGCTGACAACGACTTCACAGTAGAGACAGAGTCTTTCACAGCCAGCCACACTAAGTATGACGCTACAAAGGACGCTGACTACGTAGGCGGTACATACATCACAATCACAGCTAAGGATGATACACTCTCTAACAACGCTTTCTACGGTCATAACTATGTTTATGTACAGTACAGGGCTAAGATCAACAAGGACGCTAACATCGGTACAACAGGTAACCCCAACAAGGACGGTCTTGAGTACAACACAAACGGCTCCAAGGACGGCGATACACGTATCGTTTACACCTGCCAGGCTCGTATCAAGAAGGTAAACGGCGTTAACAACGCAGGTCTCCAGGGTTGCGTACTCGGTCTCTATCAGGGTTCAACAAAGCTCGCTGAGGGTACATCCGAGGCTGACGGTAAAGTTAAGTTCATCGTTTCAGGTACAGACGAGTACAAGCTCGCTCCCGGAGATTACACAATCAAGGAGGAAAGCACAGTTACAGGCTTCCTCAAGAGCAGCGCTACAGTTAACTTCACAATCTCTGACAATGATGTTTCCACAGGTACAATCAACCTCACAGAGACATTCAAGAACTATCCCGTTAAGACTCCCAGCACAGGCGGCATGGGCACAATGATCTTCACAATCGTCGGCGGATCTCTCATCGTTCTCGCAGGCGTAATGATGATCGTTATCATGAGAAGAAAAAGAACTGCTAAATAATTAGTTTTTCGCTAAAAAGGCTTCCTTCGGGAAGCCTTTTTCATTGCAGTTAATTATTCGTTGAATTTTTTTCCTGAATATAGTATAATCATTCTCGGTGAAGCATATGAAAAAACACTTACCGATTATCGCTGTTGTGCTGATATTTGTCATCGGTATAGGCATACTCGCCTATCCGCTCGTCAGCTCCGTAATCAACAATATGGACGCGCGAAACGACGAGGGGCAGTATTACCATGCCGCACAGAAGCGAGCAAATTCCGAAAACATAAAAATGATACGCGAAGCCAAGGATTACAACAGGCGGCTTGTGGACACGGTCGTAATCACCGACCCGTTCGACGTCGAATCGTACAACAAGTCTAACAAGGAGTACAAAAAACTTTTGAGCCCCGACGCAAAGGGCACAATCGGCTATGTCAAAATCCCGAAAATCGACGTGAGTCTGCCGATTTATCACGGCACCTCTCAGAAAATCCTCGCACAGGGCGCGGGACATCTGGAGAACACCTCTCTGCCTGTCGGCGGAAAGGGCACTCACAGCGTTATCTCGGCGCATTCCGCGTTCCCTGATCACACCTTCTTTGACTATCTGACCGAGATAAAGGAGGGCGACGAGTTCTACATCAAGGTGCTCGACCGTACCCTCAAGTACAAGGTAGACCAAATCAAGGTTGTGCTCCCCGAGGACACCTCGGACTTGCATATCGACCGTGACAAGGACTACGTAACTCTGCTCACCTGTACGCCGTATTCGGTCAATACCCACAGGCTTCTCGTGCGGGGAGAACGCGTTCCCTACGACGAAAAGGAACAGATTGACGTCACCACCATAACGGCGGGCGACGACGCGATTTTCTTTCTGGGCTACAAAATCCCCTACGTTGTCGCGGGAATCCTGATTGTGAGCTTTGTGCTGATTGTCGTGATGATTGTTATCCTTGCGGTCAGGGGCAAAAAGAAGAGGGTGGATAAAAATGAGCCGTCGTCTTAAAATCCTGACCGTCATAACCTTACTCATTTTTCTGACGGGAGTGGGCTTTCTGCTCTTTCCGCCCGTCTCGAACTGCGTCGGCGGAATCCAGGCTGACAGCGCCGCGAATAAGCTCGACGAGGTCAAGGAGAACGTACAGGAAAGCGTGGTTGTAAAGGGCAAAAAAATAACCTCGGTAGAACAGCTCGAAAAGGAACCCGACACGTGGGTTACCGACGAAAACGGAAATCCCGTAGTGTTCAAAAGGGACATCGAGCGTCTGCGCGAGGACAGTCTGAAATATAACAAAAGGCTCCTGACAAAACAGGGCTCCGAAGCAATGATAGGCTTTGAAAGGGCAGCCCTAAACCTGCAAAAGTACGGCATTTTTGACGGCGTTTACTGCTACATCACCGCTCCCGACATCGGGCTCAGGCTCCCTGTCTATCTCGGCTCCTCGGAACAGAAGATGAGCTACGGCGCGGCGCATATGTTCGGAACGTCGCTGCCGACAGGCGGCAAGGCGACGAACTCGGCAATCGCGGGTCACACGGGCTATATCGGACGGATTTTCTTTGATAATATCCGTTCCCTCAAGGTCGGCAGCGAGGTCATCGTCACGACCTACTGGAGCCGACTTCACTACAAGGTCACGGGCTCAACCGTAATCAAGCCCACGGATACCAAGGATTTGGTGCTCGACGGCGACTCCCAGAAGCTCGAGCTTCTGACCTGTATCGACAACGGCAAGGGCGGCTTTGACCGCTACGTCGTGCTCTGCGAAAGAGCAAAAAACTAAACAAACCCCAGAATCAACAGCGCCAGTCCGAGGACGTAATGCGGAACGCAAACGCCCCAGATTGAGCGCTGTTTTATATATATCAGCCCGAAAAGCGACAGCAGCGCAACCGCTCCGAGCATATACACCAGCCCGAGGTGGACGTGGACGGCTCCGAAGTAGAGCGACGAGATTATGAGCGGCAGCGCCCTTGAGCGCTTCATTATCTTCGAGAGCCCCTCGTACAGCACCGCTCGGGCGATAAATTCCTGCCACACAACGCTCACCGCGTAGAATGCGTCCCACAGCGTGAGCCTTGAGAAGTCGAAGAACGGTCTGTCCGAAAACGCGCTCGGATTGACCGCGATAATAACCGCCTTGACCGCACAGAGGAAGAGAACTCCGCACAAGGCGAGAAGCACGCCTTCCAAAAGTTTTTTGCCGAGGCTTTCCGCGCTCAGGCATTTGCTTTTCGGAACAGGAATAAATATCAGCAGAAATCCCGACAGCACAAGCAAAAGGTTAGTCAGAAACACGGGCGAAATCGGGCACCCGAGCGTTATCCACACCGAGTAGACGAAAACCCACAGGCTCAGAAACACGATTACGCTCAGCAGAAATCTGACCGACGACCGCCTTTGCCTGTCGAGAATGATGTATAGTTTTTGCAGCTTGTCCGTAAGTATCACCGAGATTATTTTGCTCACGAAACGCGGGAATATGTAAAAAAGTGACTTTCGTCCGCCCTTTGGAACGTCATTTTCCCCAAGTGTTAGAGAGCAAAAAACCTCAGAGCCGAAACTCTGAGGTAAATTTATCGTATCAAATTTTCTTTGCCACAAAGACAATCCGCTCGTCCTTTTCCTTCGGCGGAAAGAATCCCATATCTCCGTAGACCGCCTGAACCTCGAAGCCCGCTTCGTTGAGCATTTCGGTTAGCTCGTCGGTCGTGTAGGCGCGTTCGCTGAAGCTCTCGTCGTATCGGCTGTAAACCTCGCCGTCGGGGATAAAGAACGTCAGGTCGATATCGACCGTGTTGTTCTCTCTCAGCGAATTCTGCCACACGCAGAAAACGTCGTCCGTGTCGTAGACAAAGGTGTTGTCCGCGAGCACCTTTTCGTGCTTGTAAACCGTGTTCACATCAAAGAGGAAGTAGCCGCCCTTGTTCATAAACAGCGACACCTTCGCAAACGTCTTGCGCACATCGTCCCTGTCGGTGAGGTGGTTTATGCTGTCGAGCGAGCACACGCAGGTGTCAATCGTGCCGTAGAGGTCGAGCTCCTGCATTTTCTGGCAGAGAAAGAGAGTGTCGATGTTCTGCTCAAACGCCTTTTCGGACGCGACCGAGAGCATTTCCTCGGAGCCGTCAACGCCGTAGACGTCCACGCCCATTTTGGCGAGCTCCAGCGTCAGGCTTCCCGTACCGCACGCGAGGTCGAGCGTCAGCCCCATATTATGACCGAGCTTTGCAAAAAGCACGGCGATGTACGAGGCACGCCGTGCGTAATCTACATTGAGCGTCAGTCCGTCGTAAAAATCGGCGAAAACTCCGTAGCTCATTTGTCGACCTTGATTCCCATATTCTTGAACGCGAGCATATAGCCGTCGGTGTCCTCGTTGAGTGAGCGCTTCACGCGCGAGATTGTGGCGGTGGACGCGCCCGTCTGCTTTACGATTTCGGAATATACAATCTTCTCTGTCAGAAGCTTTGCAACGACAATTCTCTGGCTCATAGCGTTGAGCTCGGGCTGTGTGCAAAGGTCCTCAAAAAACCTGTAGCAGTCCTCCTTGGTCTGTAAGGTGAGGATTGCTTCAAAGAGAAAGTCAGTCTGGTCGTTTTTTAATTTAGAGTTCATAGCTTCTCCTTTACTTTCACACATTAAGATGTTAAAACGTAAAATTATTTTACCATACGAAAGTGATTTTGTAAAGGGGTAAAGATAAGTTCTGAAAGGTTCATTTTAAGTCAGAGGATATTCGACCGTCACGTCGGGCAGAACCTCGGGACAGCTCTCGCCGAGCAGAGCGTTCAGGTCAGCCTGAATTTTGTCGCAGTCCTTTTCCTCAAAGGGAATGAGCACATCGACGCTGAGCGTCGGCTTGGGCTCCGTGTCCGTGATGTGAAGGTCGTGGAAGCTCAGCGAGCTGTTGTATTCCTGTAAAATCCGCTTGACCGCGTCCGCGTATTTAATGCGCTCTGCGTCGTGAACGGACACAGGGTCAACGTGAATCGTAATGCTTATGCCGAGCTCTTTCTTAATCGTCCTTTCGATACCGTCAACCAGCTTGTGCGCCGTCATCAAATCGAGGCTTGACGGAACCTCAGCGTGCGCCGAGGCGATAACGCGGTTCACGCCGTAGTTGTGGACAATGATATCGTGAACGCCGAGGATTTTGTCGTTGTTGAGTATGAGCTCCTCGATTTTGCAGGTCGTTTCTCTCGGCGGAGCCTGACCGAGCAGGGGATTGAGGATATCTCTGAGTATACCTATTCCCGAGATAAACACGATCACCGCGACCAGCGCGCCGATAACGCCGTCAAGCCACGCTATTCCGAGCAGTCTGAACAGCACAAGCGCGAGGATTGTCGCCGAGGTCGCCACACAGTCGTTTATGCTGTCCTGGCGAACCGCCTTGAGCGCGACGCTGCCCGAGAGCTTGTATAATCTGTGATTGAGCAGAGCCATCCACAGCTTTACGCAAATCGCGAACGCAAGCACAAGGACATACACAAGGCTGAATTTGAGCGGTTCGGGTGAGACAATCTTGGAGATTGACTCCTTCAACAGCTCGACGCTGACGTCAAAAATCGAGAACGCCACGATCAGCGCCGCTATGTATTCCAGGCGTCCGTGACCGAAGGGGTGTTCCTTGTCTACGGGCTTTCTGGAGAGCTTCGCTCCCATAATCGTGACGATGTTTGTCGCCGCGTCGGAGAAGTTGTTGAAGCCGTCGGTCGTCACGGCGACCGAGCCCGACAGAATACCGATAATGAACTTGGTTGTGCAGAGAATCAGGTTGCAGACGATACCCGAAACGCCGCTCATAACCGCCGAGCGCTCGCCTACGTTCCCGCCTTTTTTCAGTTTTTTGATAAGAAACGAGGTCATTTTCTCACCCCTCACGTCGGAGTTTTTCTGTACTATATCATTATATTTCCGACGTGAGGATTTGTAAACACGTTAGTTATTCCTAATCTGCAAAAAATCCGATATTATCCCTGTTTTATCCTTTTCAGAGCGGTTTTTTCTATTCTTGAAACCTGCGCCTGACTTATTCCGATTTCCTCGGCGACCTCCATCTGCGTCTTGCCCTTGAAAAACCTCAGCCCGAGGATTTTCTTCTCCCTGTCAGAGAGCTTCTTGATTGCGTCGCGTATGGAGATTTCGTCAATCCAGTCCCTGTCGTCCGACAAATCGCCTATCTGGTCCATAACGTAAATCGTGTCGCCGCCGTCCGAGAAAAGCGGCTCATACAGCGACACAGGGTCGACAATCGCCTCAAGCGCGAGCACGACGTCCTCTTTCCGAAGCGACATCTTCTCGGCGATTTCCTCAACGGTCGGCTCTCGGTTCAGCTCTGAGGTGAGCTTTTCCTTGACCTGCATTGCGTGGTACGCGGTGTCCCTGAGCGAGCGCGAAACCCTCACCGAGTTGTTGTCCCTGAGATACCGCCTAACCTCGCCGATAATCATCGGCACGCCGTAGGTGCTGAACCTCACGTCGAGCGAGCTGTCAAAGTGGTCTATCGCCTTGATTAGCCCGATAACTCCGACCTGAAACAGGTCGTCGGGGTTCTCGCCGCGCGTCTGGAACCTCTGGATAACCGACAGCACAAGCCTCAGATTACCCTCAATCATCCTGTCTCTGGCGCGCTTTTTCTCCGCTTTTGTGCCGTTTTTGATTGTGAGCAGCAGCTCGCGCTTCTCCTTTTCGCTGAGAACCTTCAGCTCCGACGTGTTCACGCCGCAGATTTCAACCTTATTGTACTGCAAATAACCGCTCCTTTTGATAACTCTATCAAGAGTATTGCCAAAAGCGCGGCGGAAATTCAGCTTATTTGATCACAAATCCTCACCGTCAATATATACAAAGCAAAACCGCTCCGTTTGTATATTCATACGAAAAATTTCATTATTCGCATTTGGTTCAATTTTTTCACAGAAAGTATGGTAAAATGTATGTACCATAAATACAGGAGGGATTTTTATGACAAAATTTCGCAAGATGCTCTCGATTCTGCTGAGCATCTGCCTTGTTGTATCGATATTCACCACAATGGGTATCTCCGCTTCAGCCGACGAAGCTGACCGCGGAGCCGTCACGAATGTCGAGCTGAATAACGGCGAGGCGAAAACCGTTTGCGAGAATTCAGGCGGTGAGTGGCGCGACGGCAAGGACGACAGAATGTATTATTACTATTATATTCCGATCAACGAAGGCGACAACCTCACCTTGACCTACGAAAACGGAGAAAGAGTGGATTACCTATGCTGTTGGGACGATGAGAAGCGGACTCACCGCTTTGATTCCTACGACGAAGAATCGCTCTTTGAGGGCGAGGATATCTTCTTTGGTGAAAACCAGTACGAAGAACCCTGGGAGCTCGGTCAGAACTCGTTTACGATTTCATACGGCGACGGAGTCTATACAAGCTATGTTGACGTTATAGAGAATCCCGTCGAGGATGTTCGTTTCATAACCGAGAGGCAGCTCACGGTCTACAAGGATCTGTCGGGAGAATTCCAGACCGACGGCGACGGAAACGAATACTTCCGCTATGATACCCGCTGGTTCGAGGAGGGCGACTGCCTTTCCGTCACATACAAGGACGACCGCGGAACGCTGAACTATTACTTTATGCGCAACGAGGATGGCGAGTTCTTTGTCAATAACGAATACGAGGATACCATCGACGCGCATAAGGTCAACTACAACGACCGTCAGGAGGAGAACCACTGGACGGGAACAGGCGAGTACAATGTCGAGATTTCCTACCTCGGTTTTTCCGACAGCTTCCCCGTGACCGTTACGGAAACTCCCGTCAAGTCGTTTGAGTATATCCCCGCGCGTCCCTTCGGCGCTTACGAGGGAACTCAGGGCAGATGGAACGTCGACGAAAACGGCTTTGAATTCTTTGAGTATGACGTTCATCCCGACGACGGCGACAGGCTCATTGTGAACTTCAAGGACGTCGAGGAGCCCGTCGAGTATAACTGCAGCTGGGATGAAAATGCTTTCACCCACGTTTTCCGCTGCGAGGGCGACTATATGAACCTCAGCGAAAACGGCGAGATTTTCTTCTATGCCGACCAGCCCTCCAAGAACTGGACGGTTGGCTCGAACAGCTTTGAAATAAGCTGCTGCGGCGTTCGTATTGACGCTGAATTCGTTGTCAAAGAATGCCCCATCACCGACTTTACATATGTCAGCAGGAATCAGGAGCCTCACTATGTTAACGGCGAAGGCGACACAAGGCAGGACGCTTTCGGCGAGGACTACTTTGAGTACAATATCCCCGTATATGACGGAGACATTATCTGTGTTACTAACAAGGATAATACTGAATCCGAGTACGTCTGCCGCTGGGACGATAAGCTGAGAACCCACGTTTTTGAGAACGGTGAAGACGCGCTCGTCGAGGGCACGGACATTTGCTACGAGCACGACCAGTATAATTCTCACTGGCAGCTCGGCGACAACTATTATATGATGTATTGTATGGGTTTCGGCAAACAGATGACCTATACCTTGACTGAAAACCCCGTTTCCTCGATTTCCTTCTCATCCGATTTCCCGCGTACAATCTATAAGGATTTATCGGGTAATTACGATACCGACCGCGACGGAAACGAGTTTTTCCGCTACGATACCCGCTGGTTCGAGGAGGGCGACTGCCTCTCCGTTACATATAAAGACGGTCGAGGAACCGTTGACTATTACTTTACACGCAATAACGACGGAGAGTTCTTCGAGAGCTATAGCTCCGACAACCCGCCCATCGACGCTCATTCGGTAAATTACAATGACCGTCAGGAGGACGAACACTGGACTCAGGCAGGCGAGTACAACATCGAGATTTCCTATCTCGGCTTCACCGCCGACCTGCCGATAACCGTTATCGAAACGCCCGTAGAGTCGTTTGAGTATACTCCCGTTCATCCCTTCAGCTCCTACGAGAACGCTCAGGGACGCTGGGAAAGGGACGACAACGGCAAGGATTTCTTTAACTATGACGTTCACCCCGAAGACGGCGACGTCCTCGTTGTGACCTATAAGGACAGAGAAGAACCCGTCACATATACATGCGAGTGGTTCGAGGAAACAAGAACCCATGTTTTCCGCGCAATGAGCGGCGACGAGATTATGCTCGCCGAGAACAGAGAGGTAATGTTTGAGGACAACCAGAACAGCGACCACTGGTCGGTCGGCTCCAACCCCTTCACAATCACCTGTATGGGCGTTCCCGTCGAGATGAACTACGAGGTCAAGGAGAGCGAAATTCGCGGCTTCGAGTACATCAGCAGGGAAAACAGACCTCATTACGAGGGTGTGGACGGCGAATGGAGAGTAGACGGCAGCGGCTACGAATTCTTCGAGTACTATATTCCGATTTACAACGGCGACATCGTCCGCGTATTAAACAAGGACGAAAGCACAACAGACTACGTCTGCGGCTGGGACGAAAAGCTCAGAACTCACGTTTATGAGAACTCAAACGGCGACAGACTTATCGAAGGTCAGGATATCATCTTCAATCACGAGCAGAACCGCGTACCGTGGAAGGTAGGCGACAACCCCTACGAAATCAACTGTATGGGCGTCAGTCTGGAAATGACCTATACTCTGCTTGCAAATCCCGTAGACAGTATTTCCTTCACCGCGGGCATCAGCCGCGTGTTCTACAAGGGTAAATCGGGCAAATTCGAGACCGACCGCGACGGCAACGAGTATTTCCGCTATGATACGGGCTGGTTCGAAAACGGCGATGTTCTCTCCGTAACCTATAACGACGGCAGGGGTAAGGTTGACTACACCTTTGTCCGTGACGATAACGGCGAGTTCTTTGTCAGCAATGTTGCCGACAACGCTCCGATTGACGCTCACGACGTAGAATTTAACGACTGGCAGTATGACGTTCACTGGACTCAAACAGGCTCATACAGCATCTCCGTCAGCTATCTCGGCGCAAATGCCGACTTCACCGCGTCGGTTGTTGACAGCCCCGTTGCAGAAATCTCCTACACACCTGCAAACGCGGCTGAGGCTTTTGAGTACACAAACGGAATGTATCTGGCGGAGAACGACAACCCGTTCTTCGAGTACTGGTTCCCGATGTGCGACGGCGACGTTATCACCGTCACCTACAACGACGACCGCGGCACGGTTGACTACACCTGCCGCTATGACGAAGAGCTTGAGGGCAACATATTTGTATCCGAGGGCGGCGACGTCCTCACCGACAGAGAGGATATCCGTGTTGAAAGCAACCAGTTTGAGCAGCCTTGGGGCGTAGGAGAGCACAGCTTCACCTTAACGGTTCTCGGCGCTTCCGTCGATGTTCCCTTCACGGTAGTCCAATGCCCGACAAGCGGCACCTCAGGCAGCTGCTCCTGGAGCTATGACTATAAGACACGCTCGCTCGTTATCTCGGGCGAGGGCGATATGATTGATTATGACTGGGAAGTTGTGGTAGCTCCCTGGCTCAAGTACGAAATCGACAGCGTCACAATCGGCGACGGCGTAACAGGTATCGGCGCATACGCGTTCAACGGCTGCCGCGCTTCGAGCTTCCGCCTCGGCGCGGGCGTCAAGACAATCGGCGAGGGCGCGTTCAATAACTGCTCTGAGTTCAATCAGCTTGAGCTCCCCGCTTTCGTTGAAAGAATCGGCAACTGCGCGTTTATGGGCTGTCCGTTCATTTCGGTATTTGTACCTTCTACGGTTGTATTCATCGGCGAAAATGCTCTCGGCTACTACTACGATTTTGAGAACGACAAGGTCGGCAAGTACACGAACCTCAAAATCAGCGGCTTCGAGGGTTCCACTGCCGAAGTTTACGCTTGGGAAAACTTGTTCGAGTTCACAGCCATACAGCCTGTAACCGAGCCTGTAACTGACGTTCCTGTAACAGTTGCTCCGATAACAGAAGCTCCCACAACTGAGGCTCCCACAACGGAAGCTCCCACAACAGAGGCACCCACAACGGAAGCTCCCACAACTGAAGCTCCCACAACAGAGGCTCCCACAATGGAAGCTCCGACAACTGAGGCTCCCACAACGGCAGAGCCCACAACAGAGGCTCCCACAACAGAGGCTCCCACAACGGCAGAGCCCACAACAGAGGCTCCGACAACAGAGGCTCCCACAACAGCAGAGCCCACAACAGAGGCTCCGACAACTGAGGCTCCCACAACGGCAGAGCCCACAACTGTCGCTCCGACAACAGCTGAACCGACTACTGAGCCGACAACAGAAGCTCCCAAGCCCGAAAAAATCAAGATTTCAAAGGCTAAAATAACGGTTAATTCTGCGACCTATACGGGCAAAGCGCTCAAACCGAAAGTAGTTGTAAAGTATAAAGGCAAGACGCTCAAGGAGAACACCGATTACAAGGTTGCCTACAGCAACAATACAAAGGCAGGAAAAGGTAAGGTTACCATAACAGGCTGCAGAAAATACACGGGCAATCTGACCAAGCAGTTTACCATCCGCAAAGCTTCTCAGAAGCCCAAAATCACTGTTTCGAAAAAGACTTTGAAGGAACGTGACCTTAAGAAACAAGCAAAAACAATAGCTCCGATTTCGGTCAGGAGCTTCAATGGTACGATTAAGTTCACTGGAACCTCGAGCAGCAACAAGCTGACGATTAATTCAAAGACGGGAAAAATCACTGTCAAAAAGGGTACCAGCAAGAGAAAATACACGATGAATGTAATCGTAAGCATTAACGGCGGCACCAACTACAAATCATTCAAAAAGTCGTATTCCGTAACGGTTACAGTAAAATAATTACATAAAGCAGCCCCGAAGCTTACGCTTCGGGGCATTCTCTGTCAATTATTCAATTTATTCGGGGAGCTGAGCTGTTGCTTCGCCCTCAAGGCTCTGAACATTCGAGAGCTTTTTCTGAATCTGCCTTGTCCTTACTCCGACAAGCTTATCAAGCTCTGAATTCGCCTGATTGATACGCTGCTGAGTTGCGACGAGCACGTCGTTGAACTTGTCAAACTCGACCTTGACGTCGCTGAGGATTTTCCATACCTCGGTGCTGCGCTTCTGAACGGCGAGCGTCTTGAAGCCCATCTGGAGCGAATTCAGCAGAGCTGCCATTGTGCTCGGTCCCGCGATGTTGACCTTGTACTTGCGCTGGAGTTCCTCAACCATTCCGCGGTTGACGACCTCGCTGTACAAGCCCTCAAACGGCAGGAACATAATCGCGAAGTCGGTTGTGTTCGGCGGAGCGATGTACTTGTCGCGGATATCGCGCGCCTCGCTCTTGATTGTCGCCTCAAGCGCCTTGTAGCAAAGCGCGATTCGCTCTCTGTCGCCGTCCTCGACAGCGTCTCTGAGCGCCGCGTAGGTGTCGCCCGGGAACTTCGAGTCAATCGGCAGATATATGAATCCGTCGTCATCGGCGGGCAGCTTGACCGCGAACTCAACCACATTCTTTGAGCCGCGCTTGGTCGCGATGTTCTCCTCATACTGCTCGGGAGAGAGGATTTCCGAGAGAATCGCCTTGAGCTGAATCTCGCCGAGGATACCTCTCGTCTTGACGTTCGAGAGCACCTTCTTGAGGTCGCCTACGCCGACGGCGAGGTTCTGCATTTCGCCCAGTCCCTTGTAGACCTGCTCGAGCCTCTGATTGACGAGCTCAAAGCTCTTGTTCATCTTCTCCTCAAGCGTGTTCTGGAGCTTCTCGTCGACGGTCTTTCGCATTTCCTCGAGCTGCTTGTTGTTGTCCTCCTGAATGTAGCTGAGCTTCGTCTCCACGGATTTGCGGATTAAATCGAGCTTCTGCTCATTCTCGAGAGAAAACGTCTGGAGCCTGCTCTCCATAGCGCGTGAGAACCGACTTTGGTTCTCGCTTATCATATCGCCCATAGCCTTCACGCTCTGCTGGGTTGAGGCTGTTAGCTCCTGTCTGAGCTGGCTGAGCTCCTTGCGGTTCTCGTCGTTTACCGCCGAGATGATTTCGCCCTGGCTTATATTGTTGCGCCCTGATTTTGCAAGGCTTATCACGGCGATAACGAGCGTAACCGCCGCGATTGCGATTAATACTGCAAGTAAGATAGTTTCCATAATTAAGACATAATTTCGATGAATTTTTCCTGCATATAGGTGTACACCTCGTCGTCAACATTCTTGAAGGTGTAGCACTTGTCGAGGTAGCTTTCGGGAGGATAAACAAGCTCGCTCGAAGCGACTTCCTCGTCCATAAGCTCCTTTGCGCCCTCAACGGGTGAAGCGTAGGTCACGCTGTCCATATTCGCCGCCGAAATCTCGGGACGTGTCATAAAGTTGATGAACTTGAGCGCGCCGTCTACGTTCTGAGCGCTCTTGGGAATACACATAGCGTCAACGAAGAGGTTCGAGCCTTCCTCGGGGAGAACGCCGACGAGGCTGTCGTTGTTGGTCGTCATTGTGTAGATATCGCCCGCGTAGTACGGAGCCATAGCCGACTGGTCTCTCTCCATTTCGTTGAAGGTCTGGTCCATAACGTACTTTTTGAGGAGCGGCTTCTGCTCCTTGAGCTTCTCTGTCGCCTTGTCGACGTCAGCCTTTGTGAAGGTATCGGGAGTGATACCGCAAAGCTGCATTGCGATAGCGTAAGCGTCGCGAGAGTTCGAGAACATCAGCATTTTGCCCTTCAGGTCCTTGTCCCAGAGAGCGCTCCAGCCCTTGGGAGCAGTCTTTACCATAGTCTTGTTGTACACAAGACCCGTTACGTTCCAGGTGTAGGGAACCGTGTACTCGTTCTTGGGGTCAAAGCTCATATTCTGAAAGCGCTTCATAATCTTCTTTGAGTTGGGAATTTTGGAATAATCGAGCTTCTGAATGAGCTTCTCGTCAATCAGCTTCTCAATCATATAGTCCGAGGGAATTACAACGTCATAGTTGGAGTTGGAGGACTTGAGAAGGTTGTAGAGCTCCTCGTTTGTCTCATATTCCATATAGTTTACCTTGATGTTGAACTCGTCCTCAAATTCCTGGATAACGTTTCTGCCGCCGTCATCGCCGACGGAGATATATTCGCCCCAGTTGAAAACATTGATTTCGCCGTCATAATTCTTCTCACAGGAAGCGAAGAGAACGGCTGTACCGCACATAATGAGCACGGAAAGCGCCATACATAAAAATCTTTTCATAAAATTACCTCCAAATAATTATACTCTGATACCGCGCTTTTTCTCGTCGTGTCTGTCCTTGAGGTTAATCGTCACCATAATAATGACGATGGCAAGGAACATCAGCGCCGACAGCGCGTTGACCTTCGGATTAATCCTCTGGTGTGTCATTGTGTAAATCTTGATAGAGAGCGTCTGGAAGCTCGCGCCCTTTGTGAAATAGGTGATGACAAAGTCGTCGAGCGAATAGGTAAAGCTCATCAGAAAGCCCGTGAATATACCGGGCATAAGCTCGTGGATAACGACCTTTCTGAACGCCTGAAACTGGTTGCAGCCGAGGTCAAGCGCCGCCTCATAGACCGAGTAATCCATATGACGGATTCTCGGCAGCACGCTGAGCACAACGTACGGAGCGCAGAAGCTGATGTGAGCCAGAAGCACCGTCCAGAAGCCCATCTGAAAGTGGAACGCCACGCCGACAATCGTGAACATCAGCATAAGCGAAACACCCGTAACAACGTCGGGGGAGAGAATGGGGATGTTGCTGACGTTGAGAAGGATAATTCTCTTTCTGCTCGAGAAGTTGTTGATTCCGATAGCGGCGAGAGTGCCGAGCGCTGTGGCGATAACCGACGCGATAATCGCGATTATCAGCGTATTCCACAGCGAGTTCATAATCATCTTGTCCTGAAAGAGGTTCGCGTACCATCTCAGCGAAAAGCCCTTCCAGACAGAGGATTTGCCGTCGTTGAAGCTGAAGATAATGAAAACGACTACGGGCATATACATAAAGAATATGATGAGCCCCGTGTAGATTTTATAGAGCTTTTTCACGCCGCAATCGCCTCCTCGTCTCCAAAGAAATTAAGAATAACAAGGAATATGAAAATCGCGACCATAAGGATAAGCGCGATAGCCGAGCCCGTGTTGTGGTCCGACCAGAAAATCTTGTCGATAACGTCGCCTATCATAATGTCGCCCGTACCGCCGAGGTACTGAGCCACAAGGAAGGTGCTCGCCGACGGCACAAAAACCATCGTAACGCCCGAGATAATTCCGGGAACGCTCAGCGGAAAAACCACCTTTACGAGCGTCTTTGCGCGGTTTGCGCCGAGGTCGTCGGCGGCTTCAATCAGTCCCGGTTCAATCTTCGCCATAACCGTGTAGAGCGGAAGCACCATAAACGGCAGATACTCGTAAACCATTCCGAGGATAACCGCGCCCTGATTTCCGATAAGCTGAGTGTGGATACCGAAGAAGCCGAGCAGCGTGTCAATCGGACCGTTGTTCTGCAGAAGCGTCACCCAGGCATAAATCCTGAGCAGAAAGTTCATCCACATCGGTATCATAATAATCATTGTGAGCAGATTCTGCGTGCTCTGCTTCTGACGGCTCATAAAGTAAGCCAGGGGATACGCGAGCACAAGGCAGATGAGCGTGGATATAAACGCAATCCATATACTTCTGAGGAACACGTCGGTATATCCCAGCGCCTTGCCGAACGCCTGAAGGCTGAACGCTCCCGAGCGGTCGGTGAACGCGTAGAAAAGTATGAACAAAATCGGGATAAGCGTGAACACTACCATCCAGAAAATGTACGGGAGACTCAGTCTTTTAAGCTTCATTTCCGCCCTCCTCGACAGTTATCGTCGCCTTGGAGAAGTCGAATTTCAGCGGAACGTAGGTCGCGACCTGTTCGTCAACATCGCTCTGCATAAGCCACTTCTGTTCGTCGGACTCGAGAATAATCTCGTTGTGCTCGCCCTTGAAGATAACCGACTCGATGTAAACGTCGTCGATATCTCCCACGCCGTCTCCCGCAATCGAAAGCGCGCTCGGCGGAAGCGTTATGCGAAGGCGCGTGCCTTCCTCAAAGAAGTATCCGTCGATTCTGAATACGGAATCCTCCTTCTTGACCTCGATGTAGTTCTCCTCCTCATAAGCGGAAACAACCTCGGCAAAGAAGGTGTTCTCTGTCGCGCGGAACATCTTGTTCATAATCTGTATATTAAAAGGTATAATCTTCATACCGATTTTTGAGCCGACAGGGCTCATCTCGGTGGAATGGATAATCCATTCGCACTTGCCGACCATAACGGTCATCTCGTAGTGAACGCCCTTGAATACAACGTCCACAACCTCGCCGACGAGCTTTGCCTCCTCGGGAGGTACGACCTCGATATCCTCGGGTCTGATGACGATATCGACGGGAGTGTTCCTGCCGAAGCCCTTGTCTACGCACTCGAGCTCAACCCCGTGCACTCTGACCTTGCAGTCCTCAACCATCGTGCCGTTGATGATGTTCGCCTCACCGATGAAGTCGGCGACAAAGGCGTTTACGGGCTCGTTATAGATATCGGTGGGGGAGCCTATCTGCTCGATAACGCCGTTGTTCATAACGACGATTGTATCGGACATCGTGAGGGCTTCCTCCTGGTCGTGAGTTACATATATAAATGTGGTGTTGGTCTTTTGCTGGATTTGCTTGAGCTCGTCCTGCATATTCTTTCTCAGCTTGAGGTCAAGCGCGCCGAGCGGCTCGTCAAGCAAAAGCACCTTCGGGTCGCACACAAGAGCTCTCGCAATCGCAACTCGCTGCTGCTGACCGCCCGAGAGCTTCGCGACGCTTCGCTTTTCGTAGCCCTTGAGGTCCACGATAGCGAGCATCTCTTTGACCCGTTTCTTTATTTCATCCTTGGGCAGCTTCTGAATGCGCATACCAAAGGCGATATTGTCAAATACGTTAAGGTGAGGGAAAAGCGCGTACTTCTGGAAAACCGTGTTGACGTTGCGCTTGTGCGGCGGAAGCCCGTTTATGCGCTCTCCGTCAAAGAAAACGTCGCCGCTGTGCGGTTCAAGAAAACCGCCGATAATCCTCAGCGTAGTGGTCTTGCCGCAGCCCGACGGACCCAGAACGGTAACAAATTCCTTGTCCCTGATGTCAAGATTAATGTGGTTTAAAATAACTTCACCGTCAAACTCTACAAAGATATCCTTGAGGGATATAATCATATCGTTTTTAGTCTGTTTCATTTATCTACCCCCGATAGATTTAATCATAAGATTAAAAATTATTTTTGACAAAGCGTACTCCGAGAAATACGCTATTGTATTATAGTTGCTTTTCCTTTAAAAGTCAATATTTCAATTAGTATAATAGCGCTTTGCGGTCAAAAAAGCTTTTTGGCAAATTACACAAAACCAAGACCTATTATTGGTGTAAAAAACATATATACTTTATTATTTATTTTTGTTATAATTATAAGGTAAATAATCGCATAAGTGTGCGTAAATTCAGAAAGGAGTTTTGAAACAATGAAAAAACTCAAAGGCATTTTAGGCATTGTTCTGGCTTTAGCTATGCTCTGCACAGCCTTCGTTATTCCGATGTCCGCTTCCGCGGCTGACGTCAAGACGGCTGATGCAGGCTCAGAGCCCAATCTCCAGAACAATATCGAAGACGGATGTATCCTCCAGGCTCTCTGCTGGAGCTACAAGGAGATTGAAAAGAACATTCCTCAGATTGCCGCTGCAGGCTATTCGACGGTTCAGACCTCACCTGTTCAGCAGCCCAAGGATTATTCCCCTTCAACCAACATTTCGGGTCAGTGGTGGAAGTTCTATCAGCCCGTTAACCTCGCTCTCGCCGAGAGAAGCTGGGTTGGTACAAAGGCTGACCTCACCTCGCTTTGTAACACAGCTCATCAGTACGGCGTTAAGATTATCTGCGACGTAGTTACAAACCACCTCGGCGCTGACGACGATTTAAAGTATCTCCAGCTCGCCAAGGACGTTAAGAAATATGACACCACACTCTGGAACAGCACAGGTAAGATTTCGGGCAACCCCTATTTCCACCAGAACGGCACAGGCTCCACAGCAAGCGACGCCAACGCTGTTTCCGTTACCCAGAAGGTAAGCTCGGGCTGTCCCGACCTCAACACAGCTAACTCAACGGTTCAGAACAAGGTTATCTCCCTTCTCACCGAGTGCGTTAACTGCGGCGTAGACGGCTTCCGTTTCGACGCGGCTAAGCATATCGAAACTCCCGCCGACTCAGGCGTAGGCGATACCTCCTACTGGACAAACATCATCAACGGCGCAAACGCCGCTGCTTCCAAGAAGGGCAAGACTCTCTTCTACTACGGCGAGGTTCTCAACACTCCCGGCGGCGGTCGTTCGATTGAAGGCTACACAAACCTCAACGGCGGCAAATACCGCGTAACCGAGAACGTCGGCTCCAACGCAGTCCGCAGTGCTGTCAAGAACGGCAACGCGTCCTCAGCCGCCAACCTCAGCTACGGTGTAACCAAGCAGGCAAAGAGCGCGGTTGTATGGGCTGAGTCTCACGACACATACCTTAACTCCGACGACGGCAACTACTCCGCGGGTATTTCCGATGAGAACATCGTAAAGACCTGGGCTCTCGTAGCTGCTCACGGCGTTGCTACACCTCTCTTCTTCGCTCGTACAAACCAGGCTATGAAGATGGGCGACCACGCTGTCAACACAACCTACAAGAGCGTTGCGGTTTCCGAAGTTAACAAGTTCCACAACAAGTTTGCGGGCAAGTCCGAGAAGACAGGCTCCAGCGGCAACTTTGCTTACGTTGCAAGAGATAACGCAGGTATCGTTATCGTTAACGTAAAGGGCAACGCAAGCAGCGTTTCCATCAGCGGCACAGGCCTTGTAAACGGCACATATACAGATAAGATTACAGGCGCGACCTTTACCGTAAACAACGGTACAGTAAGCGGTAACATCGGCTCCACAGGTGTTGCTGTTGTTACTCAGGACGCTACAACTCCCTATATCTTCGCTGACCAGGAAAGCCAGACCTTCCAGGGCGAGTATATCGTAGTTAACCTCACAACTCAGAACGCTACCTCGGCTACATATCAGCTCGAGAACGCGGCCGCCCATACCTTCACAGGTTCCAAGAAGATTCGTATCGGTAAGGACTACAACTACGGCGATACAATCAACCTCACACTCACAGCTACAAACGGCAGCTCAACCACTACCGTTAAATATCAGTATGTAAAGAAACCTGCGTCCGCTTCGGGTATCTACATTGTTATCCCGCAGTCGGTACTCAACAGCTACAACTCCTCGCTCTCAGGCTCCAAGAAGGCTTGGCAGGCTCCGTTCTATTGCTACGTATACGATGAGCCGAACGGCAAGGGCAAGTTCCCCGTATATCAGAACTCCTTCTGGCCGGGCGAAACTCTGGAGTACGACGAGACCAATCAGGTTTACTACGCAGAGATTCACTCCGACTCCTGCGTTCAGGTTCAGAACTCCAACGGCGACTGGGTAGTTTCCGACTACGACCTCGCTCACGGCTCAGGCACAAGAGTTATTGTCTCCGACTCCGCTCCCGTTGACGATCAGGGCAGATCTCAGGGACATCAGCTTCCCTCCGACTCGGGCTTCCTCCTCGGCGGCGTTTCAAAGGCATTCAAGACCTTCAAGTCAGAGACAGCTTCCGTAGCTTGGCAGAACACCACAATCAAGCCAGGTAAGGTTATCGACGAGACAGGCGCTGTAGACGTCAAGAAGAGCGACGCTCCCGAGCCCACAACTCAGGCTCCTACAACTCAGGCTCCTACAACTCAGGCTCCGACAACAGCCGCTCCCACAACAGCTGCTCCCTCAGGCTTCAAGTACGGCGACTTTAATAAGAGCAAGGCAGTTGACATCAACGACGTAACAGCTATCCAGCTCCATCTCGCAAAGAAGGCTGTTGTAACAGATTCTGTCGCACTCGCTCTCGGCGATGTTGACGGCGACGGCAGAGTTTCAATCAAGGACGCTAACTATATCCAGCGTTATCTCGCAAACTTCTCCAACACACTCAAGGTAGGTCAGGATTATACAGGCTCAACTCCCACAACACCCACAAATCCGACAACACCTACAACTCCCACAACTCCTACAGAGCAGCCCACAACACCTACAACTCCTCCTCCCACAGGAACTTATACACTTTACTTAAAGACAACGCTCTCCTGGATTTCCAGCGTCGGCGCGGAGCCCTTCGTATACGATAACGCTTCGGGCGAATCCTATCGTATGTACAAGGACACCGAGGCTTATCCCGAGGTGTTCACCGCGGACGTTCCGCTCTCTGTTTCAGATGTAACCTTCTACAGAGCGACAGCGGCGAGCTCCCCGAGCGAAGGCTACAACGTAGTTGAGAACATCACAGTTTCCTCGACCGACAACTGTATCACCCTCTACGAAAAGGAGAAGGTCGGCGTCGAGACAGTCCTCGGCGCGACTGTAGGTCCCTACGTTGCAGAGCAGAAGCCCGCTGACGGCGTTTCCACAATCTATGTAGAGTCCTCGTGGTCTGAGGTTTATATCTACGGCTGGGGCAAGGGTCTCAATCAGGAAGCTATCAAGCTCGATAAGGTTTCGGGCAACATCTGGAAGTTCGACCTCCCCGAGAAAATCTACGGCGACTCAGACAAATTCTTCCTCCTCAAGGGTTCCGCAACAGGTTGGGACCCCAAGACGAATGACCTTGCAATCACCAATAACAACGACTTCTTCAACACCACGTCAATGACTTGGTCAAAGTACAGCGGTTAATAAACAAACTCAGAGCCGACTCAATCGAGTCGGCTCTTTCTTTTTGCAAAAATAAAAAATGAATATTCCCTCTGCATTTACCAATACTATCCGCAGAGGTGATTATATTGAAGTTTAACAATAAAAGAAAACGCAGCACGCGGGAACGCGTCGGCTTTTACACGGCGCTTTCTATCTGTATGGTAGCCGTCGGAATGGCGGCTTATTCTACCTATTCAACCCTTTCAAAGGGCTCAGAAACGCCCTCAGAGCGTCCCACGGTCGCGGTTGAGCGTGTAGTCACGGGAGTTACCGAACCCGAATCCACGACCGCCACACAGCCGCCTACGACCACTCCCGAGACAACCACGGAGCCGACCACGACGGAATATGTCGAGGAAACCGCTCCTGCCGAGACCAAGTCCGCGCTTGAGACAATGCTCACGGTCAACACAAGCCTGAGCTTTCCGCTCGATAATTCAAACATCATCGAGCCCTACAGCGAGACCGCGGTCTACAACAAGACACTCAACGAGTGGAAAGCCCACACAGGCGTAGACTTCGGCTGCAAGAACGGCGCCAAGGTCTACTCAATGGGTGAGGGAGAGGTAGTCAAGGTCTACGACGATGACCTTCTCGGCAAGACAGTAGTGGTAAAATCTGCAACCTACACCGCCTATTACAGCGGTCTGGGGGACGTTTCCGTAAGCCGCGGTTCCAAGGTCGGCACAGGCGAGGTAATCGCAACCGCCGCCACTGTTCCGTGCGAATCAATGGCTGAAAATCATATCCACATCGCAATCAAGGTGGGCGGTCAGTACGTCGACCCGCTGGAACTAATCAGAAGCAACGAATAAAAAAGAGGCTGATTTCTCAGCCCCTTTCGTTATATTATTGTTTAGACTTTTGTTAACAGGTAGTACTGAATCGCCGTAGCGTCCTGAATGCTTACTCTGCTGTCGCGGTTGAAGTCCGCCAGATGCTGCTGTTCCTTATCGATTGTAATCAGCATTGCCAGTCTCATCTGGATAACAGTTACGTCGTTGATGTCAATCGTGCCGTTTCTGTCAACGTCGCCGTAAGCGTAATCGCTCTGGAAGCTTGTCGGCTGAGTGGGAGCCGCCGTTGTCGGAGCCTGAGTTGTGGGCTGAGGCGGATTGTCCATTCCGGGATA
>ONAL01000008.1 GCA_900315785.1 uncultured Eubacteriales bacterium | reverse complement strand
ATACGACCAATTTGTATTTCTATCATCTGCATGCCTGCTATTCGATATATCAAAATTTCTTTTGTGTAGGTATACAATTTTTTTGTTGTTCTGAATAGTTACAAAAAATCTTCAAAAAAACAAGGCACCCACTTTTTAATGAGTGTCTTGTTCCTTAACTAAATGATATTGTCCCTCGGGGAGCGTTTTTTGATGTGCGATTACAGGGTTAATTCTCTCAGCCTTTCACTGTCGAGAACAATTATCCTTCGGTATGCCGTCCTGATTAAGCCGTCGGTTCTGAATTTTCTCAGAATTTTGCTGACCGTAACTCTCGTAACGGCGGCTATTCCCGCGATTTCCTCGTGCGTCAGGTTGACCTCGCCGTTTTCGTTTAGCGAGCTCAGAAGCAGCCGCGCGATTCGTCCGTCGGCATTCAGAAATGTCATCGCGTCAATCTGCGCCGACAGCTCTCTGACGCGTGCCGCCTGCATTTCGAGCAGCTCCGCGGCGAGCCGAGGGTTCTTTCCGATAAGGCTCAGCAGCCTGTCCTCGTCGATTACGGCGAGCTCTATGTCCGTCTGAGCTGAGGCAGAGCTGATTCTCGGCATTTTGTCAAAGAACGCCGCCTCGCCGATTATGTCACCTTCGCCCGCTTCCGACAAGGTTCGCTCAATTCCGTCGGGCGAGGTCATATACACCCTGACCTTGCCTTTCTTGAGGAAGTAAAAGCTCTCCGCAAGGTCGCCCTGATGATAGATTATATCGCCCTTGGTGAACCGTCTGGTGTAGGGAAGAGCTCCGAAAATTACTCCGATATCCTGTTTTGCGTTCATTTTATCACGCTTTCCATTTTTATTGAGCTAATTGTATCATAGTTTACAATCTTTTGACAAGTATATATGTAATAATATTTCTAAAGTATTTTAAAAGGGATGTGTTTTTATGGGAATGACAATGTCTCAGAAAATCCTCGCGGCTCACGCAGGTCTGCCCGAGGTAAAGGCAGGTCAGCTTATCGAAGCAAAGCTCGACCTGGTTCTGGGCAACGACGTTACCACGCCCGTAGCTATCAATGTTTTTGAGGCTAACGGCGCAACTTCTGTGTTTGACAACACAAAAATCGCGATGATTATGGACCACTTCACGCCTAACAAGGACATCAAGGCGGCGACGCTCGTGAAGCAGACACGCGAATTCGCTACTAAATATGATATCAAGAACTTCCGCGACGTCGGAAGAATGGGAATTGAGCACGCGCTTCTGCCCGAGATGGGACTTGTCGGTCCGGGATGTCTCTGTATCGGCGCGGACTCTCACACCTGCACCTACGGCGCGCTCGGCGCTTTCTCGACAGGCGTAGGCTCAACGGATATGTGCGCGGGTATGATAAGCGGCAAGGCTTGGTTCAAGGTTCCCGCCGCTATCAAGTTCAACCTCGTAGGCAAGCCTCAGGGCTTTGTTTCGGGCAAGGACGTAATTCTCCACATTATCGGCAAAATCGGCGTAGACGGCGCGCTTTACAAGTCTATGGAATTTGTCGGCGAGGGCGTTCAGTATCTCAATATAGATGACAGACTCTGTATCGCGAATATGGCGATTGAAGCGGGCGCGAAGAACGGTATCTTCCCTGTGGACGATATCACACGCGAGTACTGCAACGGTCGATATCAGGGAACTCCCGTCGAGTACACCGCGGACGACGACGCTGTTTACGATGAGGAGTACACAATCGACCTCTCAACTCTCAGACCGACCGTATCTTTCCCGCATCTTCCCGAGAACACCAGAACGGTTGACGAAATCGGCGACACCGAGGTCAAGATTGACCAGGTAGTAATCGGCTCGTGCACAAACGGACGTATCTCTGACCTCAGAGCTGCCGCAGAGGTTCTCAAGGGCAGAACTCTTGCGGACGGCGTTCGCTGTATCGTAATCCCCGGAACCCAGAACATCTGGAAACAGGCTATGCACGAAGGACTTTTTGACATCTTTATTGACGCGGGCGCGGTTGTTTCAACCCCGACATGCGGTCCCTGTCTCGGCGGTCATATGGGTATTCTTGCGGCTGGCGAGAGAGCTGTCTCCACCACAAACCGCAACTTTGTCGGACGTATGGGTCACGTCGACAGCGAGGTTTATCTCGCAAGCCCCGCGGTTGCCGCCGCGAGCGCAGTTACGGGCTACATCACCAACCCCGAGAAGCTTTAAGGAGGTATTGCAATGATTAACGCAAAAGGTAAGGTACATAAATTCGGAGATAACGTGGACACGGACGTAATCATCCCCGCTCGTTACCTCAACACAGCTTCTCATAAGGAGCTCGCCTCCCATTGTATGGAGGATATTGACAAGGAATTTGTAAACAAGGTCAGCGAAGGCGATATCATGGTAGCTACCAAGAACTTCGGCTGCGGCTCATCGAGAGAGCACGCTCCGATTGCGATTAAGGCAAGCGGAATCAGCTGCGTAATCGCTTCGAGCTTCGCGAGAATCTTCTATCGCAACGCTATCAATATCGGTCTCCCGATTCTCGAATGTCCCGAGGCTGCCGAGGCGATTAACGAGGGCGACACCGTCAGCGTCGATTACAACACAGGCGTAATCACCGACGAAACCACGGGCGAAAGCTTCAAGGGCGAGCCCTTCCCCGAGTTCATTCAGAACATCATCGCAAAGGGCGGACTTATCAATTCAATAAAATAAAACTTCGGCGGATTAATTTCCGCCGATTTTCCTTATTTGGTTGAAAAACGCGTGGTAATGGAGTATAATGAAACGAGAAATTTTTGGAGGGATACTATGCCTTTTGTAAATGTTAAAACGTCCGTCAAGGTTGACGAGGCAAAGAAAACAGTTATCGAGGAATTAATCACAAAGTCAATCACCATTCTTCCCGGCAAGTCCGAGAGCCACCTTATGTGCGCGGTTGAGGACAATGTGAGCATGATGTTCCACGGCGACAAGGCGCCCACAGCCTTTGTCGAGGTTAAGATTCTCGGAAAATCCACGCGCGAGGCTTACGAAAACCTCACCGCGAGAATTTGCGATATTATGAAAGAGGAAATCGGCGTCAGCCCCGAGTATTGCTATGTCAAGTTTGAGGAAATCACAAACTGGGGCTACAACGGATTTTTGTTCTGAGGACGGTATTATGAAAAGTTTCAGAAAAGAACTCTGGTTCAACGTTCCCCGACGCAGACAGATTGTCCGCATAACCGAGGACGTTCAGGCGGCAATTGACGAAAGCGGTATCAAGGAAGGCTTGGTTCTCGTCAACGCGATGAATATCACGGCGTCCGTATTTATCAACGACGACGAAAGCGGACTTCATTCGGATTATGAAAAGTGGCTCGAAAAGCTCGCTCCCGAAAAGCCCTACAGCCAGTACGCGCACAACGGCTTTGAGGATAACGCCGACGCTCACCTCAAGCGCACAATTATGGGTCGAGAGGTTGTCTGCGCAATCACAAACGGCAGGCTCGATTTCGGCACATGGGAACAGATTTTTTACTACGAGCTCGACGGCAAGCGCAACAAGCACGCGCTTATCAAGATAATAGGAGAATAGGTATGAATATTGCAGTAATCACAGGCGGTCTCAGCACCGAACGCGACGTAGCAATCAGCTCAGGCGGCAAGATTGCGAAGGCGCTTCGTTCCAAAGGTCATAATGTCGTTTTTGTAGACGTTTTCTTTGGCTACGAGGGCGACAAAACTCCCGAGGAGCTTTTCAGAGAGAACGGTGACCTTGTCGAGAGCAAGAGCGTCGCGGAGAATATCCCCGACCTTGCGGCGGTCAAGGCTCTGCGCGCGGGCAACAGCCCGAGCTTCCTCGGCAGAAACGTGGTTGAGATTTGCCGCCATGCGGATATAACTTTCTTTGCGCTTCACGGCGGCGAGGGTGAGAACGGTCAGCTTCAGGCGGCGTTCGATATCCTCGGAATAAAGTACACGGGCACAGGCTATCTCTCGGCGGCGCTCGCAATGGATAAGGGTATCACCAGAGCGCTCTTTGAGCAGCACAAGGTCAAGGTCGCCAAGGGCGAGGTATTCGCCAGAGGCGAAAGCACCGACAGCTGGGACGTTTTCCCCTGCGTCATCAAGCCCTGCTCGGGCGGCAGCAGCGTAGGAATCGCAAAGGCCGAGAACCGCGAGCAGTTTGACGAGGCGGTCAGGGACGCGTTCTCCTATGAGGACGAAATCGTCATCGAGCAATTTGTCGAGGGACGCGAGTTCTCCGTAGGCGTTCTCGGCGGCGAGGTTCTGCCCCCGATTGAGATTATCCCCACAACGGGCTTCTATGACTACAAGTCCAAGTATCAGGCAGGTCTCACAATTGAGGAATGTCCCGCAAAAATCACCGAGGCAGAGGACAAAACTCTGCGCGACAGCGCCTATGCGGCTTACAGGACGCTCGGTCTCGAAGCCTATGCGCGAATGGACTTTATCCTTGACAAAAACGGCGACGCGTATTGTCTCGAGGCTAACGCTCTGCCGGGTATGACTCCCACAAGCCTGCTTCCTCAGGAGGCGGCTGTTATCGGTCTTGACTACGCAACACTTTGCGACAGGATTGTGGAAATCTCGCTCAAAAAGTATAAGGGATAAGCTATGAAACATTTTACACTTGCAGAAATAGCCCTCGCCTGCGGCGGTACATACGTCGGCGACGAGAGCTTACGCGATACGGCTATCAGCTCGGTTGAGCGCGACAGCCGAAATATTAAGGAAAACTCGCTTTTCCTCGCCATCAAGGGCGAGCGTGTTGACGGTCACGACTTTATTGGAAAGTGCTTCGAGAGCGGAGCTTGCTGCGCTCTGTGCGAAAAGGCTCCCGAGAATTCCTCAAAGCCCTGTATCGTCGTTGACAGCACGCTCGACGCGGTCAAGAAGGTCGCTAAGGCTTACCGCGAAAAGTTCGATATCCCGATTGTCGGTATCAGCGGAAGCGTCGGCAAAACCTCCACCAAGGAGATGATTGCCGCGGTTCTCTCGGCAAAGTTCAAGGTTCACAAGACCGCGGGCAACCTCAACAACGAGCTCGGCGTGCCGCTCACACTCTTCGGAATGGACGACGACACCGAGGCGGCGGTTATCGAGATGGGTATTTCGGGCTTTGACGAAATGACAAGGATTTCGACTATGGTTCAGCCGACGGTCGAGGTAATCACGATTATCGGCGAATGTCACCTCGAGAACCTCGGCGACCGCGACGGAGTATTTAAGGCAAAGACCGAGATGTTCGCGAATCTGCGCGACGGCGGCAGAGTTGTCCTCAACGGCGACGACGACAAGCTGTCTCAGGTCACGGAGGTCAAGGGCAAGGCTCCCGTTTTCTACGGACTTAACGGCGGCGAATACACAGCCGAGAACATAAAGAACAACGGCATTCTCGGAGTTGACGCCGATTTGATATTAAAGGATAAGAGGATTTCCGTCACAATCCCCGCAATCGGAACCTATATGGTTTCGAACGCGCTCGCGGGAGCGGCGGTCGGCGAGCTGCTCGGTCTCAGCGCAGATGAAATCAAGCGCGGAGTTGAGAGCTACCGAACTGTCGGAAGCCGCGCAAACCTCATCGATACGGGCTTTATCAGGATTATCGACGACTGCTACAACGCTAACCCCACGTCCGTCAGAGCGTCAATCGACACGCTTATGAACTTTGACGGCAGAAAAGTCGCCGTGCTCGGCGATATGAAGGAGCTCGGCACTGACGAGCTGGAGCTTCACCGCTCAGTCGGCGAATACGCAAAAAAATGCGACCTCGTTATTGCTGTGGGACCCCTCGCAAAGTCCCTGGCAGAGGGTGCAGACGGTGTATACTTTGCCGATAAGGAGAGCGCCGTCGAGCGCTTCCCTGAGCTCATCAAATCGGGCGATATTGTGCTCGTCAAGGCGAGCCACAGTATGCAGTTTGAAAAGCTCGTTGACTATCTTAAGGAAATGAAATGAATATACAGGGCGTAATTTTCGATATGGACGGGCTGATGTTCGACACCGAAAATCTGACCTACAGGCTCCAGTATGAGCTCTTAGCCGAAAAGGGCTTGGAATATCCCTTTGAATGGTATAAGACAACCGTAGGCAAGCGTTCGGAGGACATCGTCGGTATGTTCCGTGATTTCTTCGGCGAGCGCCTCGATTACGAGAGCTTCCGCGTCGAGTGCCGCTCGGCGTATGAGAGCTACACCGACAAATACGGCGTTCCGATTAAGGACGGACTGTTTGAGCTGCTCGACTTCCTCAGAGAAAAGGGCATAAAAAATGCCCTTGCCACCTCGACCACGCGCAGAAGCGCTGAAAGGACGCTGAGGATAGCAGGGGTAATCGATTATTTTGACGAGCTCGTCGGCGCCGACGACGTCAGCCGCGGCAAGCCCTTTCCCGACCCGTTTCTGAAAGCGGCGGAAAAGCTCGGGCTCAGTCCCGAAAGCTGTCTTTCGCTCGAGGACAGCCTTAACGGAATCAAATCCGCGCACGCGGCGGGCACAATTCCCGTTATGATTCCGGACATCATACCGCCGACGGAGGAGATACGTCCCCTCTGCTTCAGAATCTGCGGCGGACTGAAGGATGTAATTGAAATTATCTGAATACAGACAGAAGCGCTGAGTCTTGCGGTTGACTCAGCGCTTCCTTGTTCTAAAAGAAAATGAGGGGTACAAAAATGTAAGTCTCTAAGTCGACTTACAGAGGAGGGTAGAACGTACTTAGCAGTTGCGGTTCTGTTAAGTACACGTATATTAAAACACCCAAATATGATAATTGTGTGAAATTTCGTTGAATTTACGCTGAACTTTTCAAAAATTTATGGATTTGTGAGCGACTTTGTTCATAATTAAAAATTTTAATTCAAAAATCTAAAACAAATGTTTACTTTTTATAAACCTTATGTTATTATAATTATAAGTTTAAAAGGGGGACATATTATGAAACCGTTGACAAAGAAACAGCAGGCTGTATATGACTATCTCGTTGAGTGCGCTGATGACGGCAGGATTCCCTCGGTCAGGGAAATATGCCGCGACGTAGGGCTCAAGTCAACCTCTACCGCTCATCTTTACCTCAAGGCTCTGGAGGACCACGGTCTAATCGAGCGTGACGCGGGTCTCAACCGCTGTATCCGCGTTGTCGGCGAAACAAACGCCAAGAGTGTTCCGATTTACGGTAATGTCGCCGCGGGTAACCCGATTGTCGCGATTGAGGATATCGAGGGTTACGTTACCGTCGACAAAAACCTCAGCCGAGGCAAGTCGCTCTTTGCGCTCAAAGTTCAGGGTGAAAGTATGATTAACGCGGGTATTCTTCCCGACGATATTCTCATCGTTAACAGGTCACCTGTTGCCGAGAACGGCGAAATCGTCGTTGCGTTGGTTGATGACAGCGCGACCGTCAAGAGATTTTACAAGGAAAACGGTCATTTCAGGCTCCAGCCCGAGAACGACGACTACGAGCCGATTATCGTTGACGAGGTAATTTTGCTCGGAAAGGTAATCTCCCTCGTCAGAAACTACTGAATTTTTGACAGTTTTCTGAAAATTAGCTGAAAAGTTCGTAAACTTTATTGTAATACCCGAAACGGGGTGTTACAATGATTTTACGGAGGTATATATATGGATAAGTTTTGTAATATGTGCGGAACCGAGCTGGGCGAAAACGGACTATGTCCCAATTGCTCCGCTGAAAAGGCAGAAGCTCGGGAACCGATAGAAAATACAACCGAAAATATAACCGAGGAAGTCGCAGAGTCCGTCGAGACTGTTGAGACCGTCGAGACTGCCGTTGCCGAGCAAGCTGCGGAAGAGCCTGTCACCGAAACGGTTGAACAGCTCAACCCCGAGGAGCTGCTCGAAAGACAGTTTGCGGAGTTCAACAAGCCCTCGGACGAAGACGGCTCGGAAGCCGAGGTCGTCTATGAGCCCGACTCGGAGCCTGTCTACAGCGTTCCCGAACAGCCTCAGCCTCAGCCTGTGGTTCAGCAGGTTCAGCCGTCAAAGTTCTACTTTACGCTCAAGCAGTTCGGCAACATCGTCAAGCTGTTTTTCTCACGTCATACCGCGGACGCGATTGCGGCGCAGTTCAACGAGCCGCTTCCCGTCTGGCTGCTGCTTATGCCGCTCAACGCGCTTGTCGTTGCGGTCAGCTCGACTTTGAGCTTTGATTCCTCGCGCGGACTTTCAATCGGCGTCGGCAGCCTGTTCAACGGAATGACAATGAGCTATTTCGAGGTGTTCCTTGTTTCGCTTGCGGTCGGAATCTCGATTCAGCTCGCGTTCAGCTATTCACTTATGGTCTACTTCAAATCCCTCAAGAGCACCGCGAAGTTCAGACAGGCGGCTAACCTCGTTACGAGCTCGTACATCGCCGTTTCGGTAATCAGCCTAGTCAATATTCTGACGGTCGGTACATTTATGAGCGAGTACTCGATGATAACATCATTCGGTATCGTCGCGTTCGGCATTTTGCTCTACCTCGGTGTGAGCAAGGGACTGGGCGGCAAGAGACCGTTCTGGAGCTTCGTGCTGATGATAACCTGCGCGTTCGTCGCTTCACTGATTTTCGCGATGATTATCTCGTCGCCTATCGTGGTTATGAGAGCGCTTGAATCCTTAGCGCATTCCGTAAGATAAGAAAGTGTCGGTGAGCACGCTCACCCGCTTCCCAAAATGTTTATGGCGGGATAGAGAAGTTTCATATAAAGTAAAAAACAGTCGGGAACAGCTTTCGTTCCCGACCTTTCTTTAGTAATTGTACACGTTGTTTCCTTCGGCGTCGATAGCCACGACGCAGGGGAAGTCCTCAACATAATATCTTCTGACCGATTCCGTGCCCAAATCCTCGTAGCAGATGGGCTCGGTCTTTTTTATGCTCTTGGCGATGAGCGCCGCCGCGCCGCCGATTGCCGCGAAGTAGACCGCGTGATTTCTAACAATTGCGTCGATTACCTCTTGATTGCGCGCGCCTTTGCCGACCATTCCCTTGAGCCCCATATCGAGCAAAGTGGGAGCGTATTTGTCCATTCTGTAGCTCGAGGTCGGACCAGCGGGACCAACCGCGTAGCCCGGCTTTGCCGGAGCGGGACCGACATAGTAAATCGTCTCGCCTTTGATATCTACGGGCAGCTCTTCGCCCTTCTGAGTGAGCTCATAGAGCCTTTTGTGAGCCGCGTCTCTGCCTGTTATCATTTCGCCCGTCAGCAGAACGCTGTCGCCTGCCTTGAGCGTGCTTATCTGTTCGTCCGTGAGCGGAAGCTTTATTTTCTTCATATCAAATCCCCCTTAAATCTCGGCAGTCTTGTGCCTTGCCGCGTGACAGCAGATGTTCACGGCTACGGGCATACCCGCGATATGAGTGGGCGATACCTCGATGTTAACACCGATTGCGGAGGTCTTGCCGCCGAGTCCCGCGGGACCGAAGCCCATCTCGTTGATAGAATCGAGCAGTTCGCTCTCGAGCTTTGCGTAGCGCTCGTCGGGGTTTGATGTGTTTATGGGACGGAAGGTCGCCTTCTTCGCGAGCTGAGCGCAGCGCTCAAAGGTTCCGCCCATTCCGACGCCGACAACAATCGGGGGACAGGGATTGGGGCCCGCCTTTCTGACTGTGTCAAGGATAAACTCCTTTGCACCCTCAACTCCGTAGGACGGTGTGAGCATTTTGATTGCGGACATATTCTCGCTACCGAAGCCCTTTCCGCCTGCGGTAATTTTGATTTTGTCGCCCGAAACAATCTTGGTGTGGATAATCGCGGGCGTGTTGTCCTTGGTGTTTACGCGGTCAAAAATCGGGTCGTCAACGACGCTTTTTCTCAGATATCCGTCGATGTAAGCGCGCCTTACGCCCTCCTGTACAGCCTCTTCAAAATCGCCGTCAATGACAACCTTGTCGCCGTACTCGACAAAGAGCACCGCCATACCCGTATCCTGACAGAGCGGAATTTCCTCCGCCGCGGCGATTTCGTCGTTCTCGATAATCTGCGAGAGCACGTTCTTTGCGGTGTCGCTTTCTTCCTCGTCACGAGCCTTTTTTAGCGCGCACATAATATCGTCGCCGATAAAGTAGTTGCAGTCCATAAAGAGCTTTTTGACCGTCTCGGTCACAAGCTCGGCTTTGATTTCTCTTATCTTCATAAAGTCACCTCATCCATATAATTATAAAATATTTTTGCTTGTAAATCAACAGCTTATTGTGCTATATTATAATCAGAGTAATTTCGGAAAAACAACATACAGTTTTCACAAAGAATTTTTACAATGAACTAAAATAGCAGGAGGGTACCCAAATGAGCAAGATTTTAGTAGTAGACGACGAATTCAGAATAAGACAGATTATACGCAAATACGCGGAATTTGAGGGTCATTCGGTTGAGGAAGCCGTAGACGGTATGCAGGCGATTGAGGTCTGCAAGAACAATAAATACGACCTTATCATTATGGACGTTATGATGCCTGAGCTCGACGGATTTTCGGCGTGCAGAGAAATCAGAAAGTTCTCGAACACACCTGTTATTATGCTCTCGGCAAGAGGCGAGGAATACGACAAAATCCACGGCTTTGAGCTTGGAAGCGACGATTACGTCGTGAAGCCGTTTTCACCCAAGGAGCTGATGATGCGCGTAAACGCGGTTATCAAGCGCGCGGGCGGAAGTTCCGAGGAAAAGAAAAAGGACGTTTTCTCCTTTGAGGGTCTCGAGGTTGACTTTTCGGCGCGCATTGTCACAATCGACGGCAAGCGCGTGGATATGACGCCCAAGGAGTACGAGCTTTTCTTCTATATGGTACGCAACAAGGGACTCGCTCTCACCCGCGAGAAGCTCATCTCCGAGGTTTGGGGCTACGACTTCTACGGCGACGAGCGTACCCTCGACACACATATCAAGCTTTTGAGAAAGTCGCTCGGCGACTACAGCAAATGTATTGTAACGCTCCGAGGGGTAGGTTATCGCTTTGAAACGAACTAAGCTTAGCAGATGGCGGCTCCTGCCGCTGAGGTATAAGCTCGCGATATACTTTATCTTCTTTTCGGCGGTTATGCTGGTTTTCCTTTGGATTTTCCAGACGGTGTTCCTTGAATCCTGCTATACAATCATCAAGCAGCACCAGGTCAGCCAGTGCGCGTCGGAGATTATAGAAAGTATCGAGAGCGGAAATAACACATCTGAAACAATCAACACGATTTCCAAGGAAAACGAAATGAGCGTGTATGTCTACGATTCGTCGGACGAGCTTATGGTCAGGCGCTATGCCACCGAGTTCAACAATCCGTCGGGACTTCGTGACATCAACACACGCAGCGTGTATAACTATTACAAGCTCACCAAGGAGAACGGCGGCAGCTACACCTCGACCTCGGTCAGCGAGGAGCAGAGCATAGAGCTCAGCTTCAAGCACCACGAAAGAACCTCGACCGACGACGAGACGGAGACGGTTCCAGAGGGCTTCAGAAACCGCAAGAGCCGGGTTGAAAATATGGTTTTCGCACGGATTATCAAGCTCAACGATAACACCGAGTGCTTTGTTCTTATTACCGCTATGGTAACGCCCGTGAGCACGGTTATCAGCACGCTCCATATGCAGCTCGTGATTGTCAGCCTGATATTCATTGTGTTCTCGCTTGTGCTTTCGTTTATCGTATCGCGCAGAATTTCACGTCCGCTCGGCGAAATTAACGAGAACGTCAAGCTTCTCGCGCGCCAGAACTACGGCGTCGAGTTCAATTCAAGCGGATATCTCGAGGCGAAGGAGCTCAGCGACACGCTCAATCTGACGCGTCAGGAGCTCATAAAGGCGGACAACCTCCGTCAGGAGCTCATCGCGAATATTTCACACGACCTGCGCACACCGCTCACGATGATTACTGGATATGCCGAGGTTATGCGCGATTTACCCGGTGAGAACACGCCCGAGAACGTCCAGGTCATCATCGACGAGGCGAACCGCCTGACAAGCCTTGTTAACGATATGCTCGACCTCTCAAAGCTCCAGGCGGGAGCTATCGAGATTCAGCGAGAGGAATTCAGCCTTACTGATTCAATCAGCGATATCTTTACCCGCTACGCAAAGCTCAGAGAGCAGGAGGGCTATGATATCAAGTTTATATCCGACAAGAATGCTTATGTCTATGCCGACCAGATAAAAATTGGTCAGGTTGTGTACAACTTTGTGAACAACGCGATTAACCACTGCGGCGAGGACAAGACCGTTATCGTAACACAGAAAACGAGCGAGAAGCGCGTGCGCGTCGAGGTCACAGACCACGGCGAGGGTATCGACGCTGAGAAGCTCAAGTATATCTGGGACAGATACTACAAGGTCGACAAATCCCACAAGCGCGGAGTAATCGGCACAGGTTTGGGACTTTCGATAGTCAAGAATATCCTTGATTTACACGGCGCCCGCTACGGTGTAAAGAGCAAGCCCGGCAACGGCTCGACGTTCTGGTTTGAGCTCGAGGTCACAAGAACGGAAAGCTTTAAGAAATAAAGCCTGTAAAAAGATAATCCCTCACGGCGTATGCCGTGAGGGAAGTTTTATGTATTTATGAATTTACCGTGACTACGTGATAGCCGTAGCTGTAGCCGTAGCCTGCGCCTGTTGTGAGGTTGCCGTCCCACGGGTCGAGGATTTTGAAATCGCTGAGCTGGTCGCCCTTGTCCTCGTAATCGTAGAAGGTTACGTAATGCTGGCTTGAACCGCCGAGGATACTTACGAGACCTACGCAGGACTCGTTCTTGTCAATCGACTTCTTGATAGCCTTGAGCATTGTTTTCGAGGTGCTGTAGTGAGTGTAGGTGCCGCCCTCCCAGGTGCATCCGCCGGGGCACCAGAAGCTGCCCGCTGTGCGTGTGATTCCGAGAATCTGACGGTAGCAGTAAGCGTATGAATACGCGCTGCACATTACCCTTGAATCGCCGTAATAGTAGTTGGTCTGGCGACCGATTGAGTCGGCGATACGCTCCATCTTTGAATCGGGAATCGCGTTCTTGAGAACCTGTACCCTGATGGTAATCGGCTGACCGTTTATTGTGAGGGTGAGGGTTGTGACACCTCTCATTGTGCCCTTGATGACGATTGTGTCGCTGTCGGTCTGTGAGGTAACCTCTGCCTTGTCCGACTCGCTGTATTCGTTCTCGACCGAATCAGCCTTGCCCTTGATGTTGAGGGTAACCGAAGCGCCGTTTTTAATCTTTACGGTCTCGACTTCCTTGCCGTTGAGTGTGAGGTAAGGGTCGTTGTCAACTCTGAACGAACGGGTGAGAGTATTCTTGTCCGATTTGATTGTGATTGTTGTCTTGCCCTTTTTGAGGACTGTAGCTACGCCGTTTTTATCTACGCTGATGACGCTCGGGTCTGAGGACTGCCATTTTGACGAATCCTTGCCGTTGAGCTTGAGCGTGAAGCTCTTGCCGTTAACGAAGTCGGAGATAATCTGCGCCTTGATGTTGTTAATCTTGCTCGAAACGTTGTAAACGGGAGCGAAGTTTGTCTTTAGCGCATAAGCGAACTTTGAGCTGATGTCGTATCTTGTCTTGACGCTGTCATCAAAGAAAAGGTTTTTTGCCGACTTTGAAGCCTTGCCGTTTTCATAACCTACGCCTGCTCTCTCGAGCTCTACAAAAGAATTAATCTTGAAATTCTTGAGGTTCGGGCAGTTGTAAAAAGCCTTGGTCATAACGGTGGTCATTCCCTTTGAGGAGAAGTTCCAGCCTTCAATCTTGACGTTCTTGAGCTTCTTGAGACCGAGGAAGCTCTTGGCTCTTATCTGACGGATTTTGTAGCCGTCAATTGTGCTGAGGTTAAAGGTCTTGATGTTGTCCTTGCCGACATACTTGAGGATATCGGCAAACTCAATTTTGCCCTTTGAGTAAACCTTAATCTTGAACTTGCCGTCACTGCTCAGCCTTACGGCGGGGAGCTTTGAGGGAGTTGTCGAGAGGTTCGGTTCCTCGGGAGCTGCGGTAGACGCGGGCTCCGTTGTGGGCTCTTCGTTTTGTTCTGTGTTTGTGTTGTCTGTGCTCTCGGCTGCGGGTTCTGTCGTAGTTAATTCTGTCTGATTGCCATTTTCTGCGGGAAGCTCTTCGGCGTAAACCACGCTGAAGCTGAACATCACCAGCATAACCGCGAGCAGCACGGAAATAAACTGTTTCATAAAAACTCCTGTAAAACTTCTAAATCTAAATCACACATTGTTAATATTATAACATAAAGGAATTAAAATAACAAGGAATGGGAACTTAGAAAGATTACGGGAGAAAATGGGAAAATTTGGTCATATTGAAATCGATAACATCAAAATCCCCCGAACGGTGTGCGTTCGGGGGACTTTTTGCTATGAGTTTTTGTTACTTTTTAACAACTTTGACCTTAATCTTGTAGGTCTTGACGCCGTTAATCTTTATTGTGAGAGTTGCCTTGCCAACCTTGTAGCCCTTGATGACAATCTTGTCAGCCTTAGCCTTTGAGGTAATCTTAGCAACCTTACTGCTAGAGGACTTGTAGACGTTCTTGATTGTGCCTACTCTTCTGTAAAGCTTGAACGCGAGCGTCTTGCCCTTCTTGATTGTGTATGTCTTCTTGCTGTTGAGATAAGCCTTGCCCTTCTTGAGTACGGGGTTGTTGGTTACCGTAATCTTGCAGGTGAGCTTCTTTGAGCCAACCTTAACTGTGATTGTAGCCGAGCCTCTCTGGAGAGTTGTGATAACGCCCTTAGAGGTGACTGTCGCAATCTTCTTGTTCGAGGTTGTGAATGTGACCTTGTTCGAGCCCTTGTTCTTAACGCCGAGTGAGAGCTTAGAGCCTGCCATAGCCGACTTCTTTGTGAAGGTCAGTGACGGAGCCTTTGTTGCGGGCTGAGTCGCAGGAGCTTCGGTTGCTGGCTGTGCTGTAGTCGGAGCTACAGTTGTCGGAGCCTGTGTTGTGGGCTGCGGGTTTGTGGGGTTGGTCGGGTTAGTAGGATTGGTCGGATTTGTGGGGTTAGTCGGATTTGTAGGAGTCTGAGTTGTCGGAGCCTGTGTTGTGGGCTGCGGATTTGTGGGGTTGGTCGGGTTTGTAGGATTGGTCGGATTTGTCGGGTTAGTCGGTGTGGAAGAGCTTCCGTTATCTGTAACTGTGGGGTTCTTGAGAGATGTGAGAAGCGCGTTTCCGTCGCTTGAAGCTGTGTAGTTAGAGAAGTAAGAGGTCTTTACATCGCTTTCAAGAGCGTCCAGATCCTTAATCTTGAGGTTGACATCCGCTGTTCCTGTTGCACCCGAAACTACGGAGAATGTAGCAACTACGAAGTCTTTTTCTGTCTTGAAGTCGTAGATACCTGACTTTGTCTTGGGGTTAACGCCCGTGAAGTTGTAGTAGTAGGGGTTGTCGTTAATCGAAGGTGAAGGAGTGAGGTTTCCGCCCTGAACATTCGGAAGCGAGAAGCTTGTGAGCTTGAGCTTTGTGCCGTCATAAGCGAGTTCCATATCACCGTCGGTGAGAAGCTTGGAAGCCTGGAGCTTGTAGGTAACCGTGAGGGTTGTGCCTGTTACGTCAAGCGACTTGACGGCCGTGCCGTTGAGCTTAACGGAAGCTGTGAGCTTCTGAGCAGTTGTCGGATTTGTGGGATTAGTGGGGTTAGTAGGTGTAGTCGGATTTGAGGGAGTTGAGCCGCCCGATACTGTTACGTTCTTGAGCGAAGCAGCAACTGCTGAGCCTGCCGAAGTAACCGCGCCGTCGGAATAGTACTCTGTGCCGGCGTCGCTTTCAAGAGCCTTGAGGTCCTGAATTGTGAGGTCGATGTCAGCTGTGCCCTTTGCGCCCGATTTTACCGCGAAAGTAGCTGTGACAAAGGTCTTGGCTGTCTTGAAGTCGTAGATACCTGACTTTGTCTTGCTATTTACGCCCGTGAAGTTAAAGAGATAGGGGTTCTCGGAAGTCGAGTCGGACTGAGTGATATTACCCTGAGTAACGTTCGGGAACGAAATGCTCGAGAGTGTGAGCTTCGAGCTGTCATAACCGAGGGAAACGTCGCCTGCGGTGATGAGCTTATCAGCCTGAAGCGGATATGTAACCGTAAATGTATTAGCCGAAACTTCCTGAGACTTAACAGCAGTGCCGTTGAGCTTTACGGAAGCTGTGAGTTTGTCCGAAACGGGATCTGTAGGATTAGTGGGGTTAGTGGGATTAGTGGGAGCTGTTGTGGGATCTGTGGGGTTAGTAGGAGTTGTCGGGTTTGTCTGTTCAGTGGGAGTTGTGGGATTGGTGGGGTTTGTAGGATTGGTCGGAGTTGTGGGGTTGTCGCTGTAAGCGCTCCACTGACCTGTTGAGTTGTTGTACATCTGAC
This sequence comes from uncultured Eubacteriales bacterium, assembly GCA_900315785.1. Taxonomy (GTDB): domain Bacteria; phylum Bacillota; class Clostridia; order Oscillospirales; family Acutalibacteraceae; genus Ruminococcoides. The sequence continues at coordinate 31,355 of ONAL01000008.1, read as the reverse complement.
CTGAGCCGGGGAAGGTAAGGTCAGATGTCTTGCCGTCGTCGCCGCCGGGATTGAAGATAACGTTGGCGAAGCTGCCGGAGTAATCGTACTTGTAAGTACCGTTGCCTGCGCTTGTCATAGGCTCGCCGGGCCAAGCGTGATTCTGATCGCTTGGGCCTGAGGTCCACATATAGCAGTAAACTGTGCCCCAACCTGCGTCATCCTTGAGGTAAACTGTGCCTGAGCCGCCCGAGGTCGGGTTGGTGGGGTTGTTGCCGCCTGAATAATTGGACCACGAAACATCAAACTTGTCATAGTTGCCCTGAGCCTTGGCTACCTTGTTGTTGCCGGGATAGTCGAGGTCGCTTGACTGTCTCTGTCCCTGACCTGCGTTGAAGATAACCTTGTTGTAGTCACCTGCGACAGAACATGACCAGATGCAGTCAGAGCCCTGAGTCATCTGGACGCCAGGCCATTCGCCGTTCTTGCCGCTGTCGTTCCACATATAGCAGTAAACAGTGCTGAAATTGGTGACTGAGTTGTCAAAGTAGATTGTGTCTCCCGAGGCTGCCAAAACAGGAATGCTCAGTGCTGAAAAGCATGACACAATGAGCATAAAAACAATCAGCAGCGCGGAGAATTTCTTTGCTTGTTTCATTTTCAAAACTCCTTTTTCTTTGTCCCAAAAGGTGCAAAACCCTTGAAAAGCGCAGGGACCTGCCCTTGGGCTGTTTTGGGGGACATACCCCCACTTATTAACATTATATAATATTACAAAGATTTAATCAACAATATTTTGGGTAAAAATTAAAATCAGCGAATTGTATAGGGAAAGGCTGAAACAGAGGGGTCGAAAGGGTCAATTTGAATATTTTTTATGATGAAAAAAAGAGCCGTCGCATCGCGACGGCTCGGGATAAAAGCTTATTTAACTTTAATCTTTACGGTAACGGTCTGGGAGCCCTTGTTATAGTAGGTTGTGCCCTTTGCTGTTACCTTTACTTTGATTTTGAGTACAGTGTTCTTCTTGTACGTGCCCTTCTTGACGGTGATAACGCCCTTCTTGGAGATTGTCAGATACTTTGATGAGCCGCTCTTGACTCTCGCGTAGGTGACTGTTCCCTTGTTTTTCTTGACGGTTATCGCCTTCGTGACGGTGACCTTCTTCTTTTTGACGCTCGCCGCCTTGACAGACTTGGTTTCCGCCTTGACTGTCATTGTCTGAGCTGCCTTCGAAATCTTGAATGTCTTGCTGATTGTGCCCGTGTAGTTGCCTGTGCCCTTGATTGTGACGGTGGCTGTGCCCGGGTTCTTGTTGTTTCTGTACTCGACTGTGATGTCTGCGTACTCGCCGTCGGCGCTTACTACATCGATGTTCTGCTTGATAACCTTGCCTGTGTAGGTCTTGTTCTTGAGACCTTCGACCTTCCAGCCGCTGATGTCCTTCTTGGGAGCCTCAGTCGGAGCCTGAGTAGTGGGCTCTGCGGTTGTGGGAGCCTGGGTTGTCGGCTCGGCAGTTGTGGGAGCCTGAGTTGTGGGCTCTGCGGTTGTGGGAGCCTGAGTTGTCGGCTCTGCAGTTGTTGGAGCCTGTGTAGTCGGCTGAGCAGTTGTCGGAGCGTCCGTTGTCGGCTCTGCGGTTGTCGGAGCGTAGGGGTTGGTTACCTCGCAGGTTACAGCCTCGGGATACTGACCCTCGGTTGTGGGAGAAGCGGCAAGAAGCTTGAACGTAAACTTAAGCGTAGAGCCGTCGTCCTTAACTGTTACGAAGGTGCTGTTGTTCGAGCCGCCCGGATGCCATGTAACGCCGCCCTTAGCGTCAACATAAATAACCTTGAACTCATAGCGGTGCGCGCCTGTGCTGTCGATAGCGTTTGCGGATGAGGGGATGTTTGTGAATGTCTGAGTATATACGTTGTTGCCGATATAGCTCATCTGAGTGAGGTTATCCCACGGAGTCATAAAGTTCCACTCCGCTCCGCAAACCTCAGCGGAACCTACGAGATAGAAGCCGGGAACGACTGTTACGGGAGTAGTGGGAGCCTGAGTTGTCGGCTCGGCAGTTGTGGGAGCCTGAGTTGTGGGCTCCTCGGTAACGGGCTCGGTAATCGGCTCGCCTGTTTCGTAAGAGAGAGTAACTGTGCCGTCGGCATTTACAACGAGTGTGAGTGTAACCTCAACGCCTGCGGGGATAAACATTTTTTCGGACTTATCCCTTTCGAGTGTCGCGGTTGTCTCGGTGCAGCCTGTTTTTCCGTCATAGAAGTACCAGTTGCTGTTATCCGCGGTTTTTACACCAACCCAGGTAACGCCTGTGAACGAGGTTGTGAGGGTGCCGTCAACGAAGTGATATTCGCCGAGGTTTTTGTAGTCCTCTTCAACGCCGTAGTTTGCGCCGTTGATGTAGCCGCAGAGGTAGTAGTCAGCCTTTGTGCTTGCCGAAGCCGTAATTCCGAGTCCGCTGAAACACGAAATTACAAGCATCAAAGCAATCAGCAAGGCTGAAAATTTCTTTGCTTTTTTCATCGTCAAAACTCCTTTTCACTCCCTGAAACGGGATAGTATTTGGGAAAAAGTCCCTTTTAAAGCATTTTTATTAAATAATATTGAGTTGTGATAATCAACAGAGTTTCGTCAAATTGCAAAATATCGGCAAAATGCACAGACAGAAAGGCAAAAACAAACCCCGAGGTGTTAACCTCGGGGTAAAATATTTGATTAACTCAACCAGACAAGGTCGGTATCGGTCGCGAAATTATCGATTCCGTAAACCGCGAGAACCCTGTCGTACTTGCCTGTCTTGACAAGCTCAGACACGCTGTTCTTGTAATAGCGCAAGTCAACTAGCGTCACGGTGTGGAAGTTCTCCGCAAGGAACGGAGCCAGACAATGTGAGAAGCTGTCCTTGATTACAAGCACGCTGCCCTTCTTGACGCGGTCGTTCGTGATAGTCTCGAGAGCGTGGTTGCCGTCGAGGAATACAGGATACTTGTCGTCCTCCTCGAGGTGCTTCTTGAAGTACATACTGTCGTATGTCTTGCTCTCGTCACCCTCGGTGATTTCGACCGAGACCTTATCGCTCTTCTTGCTCTCCCAAAGCTCGATTGTGTCGGGCTTGTTGAACCAGAAGCCCGAGGTCGAATAGGTTGTGCCGTAGAAATCCTTGTATGAAGTGATGTTGAAATCCGACTTCTTCGCGGGCGACATAGCCAGCGACTTCATAAGCTGAACATACGCGGTATACGCACCGTAGGTTGTCCAGTGGTGGTCGGTCATATAGTAGAGGCTGTTGCCGTCCGTGGCAGCCGCCGCGGTCTTGAACCTTGCCCTGAGGTCGACAAAGTCGATTCCGCTCTTGGAAAGCTGAGTTTTCATAGTGTTGAAAATCTCGTCATCCTTGTATTCACGGTGAACGGAAGGGAGCTTGTCCGCCATAATGTATCCCGTGCTGGGAGCCGTCATAACGGTCATGGGAACGTCTATGTTCTCCTTGAAGCTGATGAGCGCGCTTGTGTTCGTCTCAACGCGGTTATCATCGCCCACAGGCTGATTGATAAGGTAGTTGTCCGAGCACTTGTAAACGCCGTCGTTGCCGTTGTTGCCAACAAGCAGGTTTGAGTAGGCGTTGATTCCGACCCACATATTCCTCAGCGGAAAATGGTCGGCGAGATAATCCTCGAAGCCCTTTTCAAAGGTGCCGTCGGCGATAGCCTTGAGCTTCGCCTCGGGAAAATCCTCGAGGTAACGCTTCTCAAGCGAGCTGTAATTGGTCTTTGGCGTGACGATAAACAGCGCCGTCATCAGAAAAACAAAGCACAGAAAGACAGCCATAGGCGCTAAAAGCAGTTTTTTTCGCATAAATTACAGCTCCTTTCCGATTAAAATCTAAAGTACAAGAACGGGTTGTAGCTCTGGTTTACGATAGCCGCGGTCGAGATAATCAGAACGAATACGACGAACAGCGTCTCGAGCAGGAAGGTATACTTCCTGTCCTTGATTTTGCCGTAAACCGTAGCTCCGAGCGGGGTTGCCGCGATAATCGCGACAGCGAGAATCACAGCGTAACGGCAGAAGATAACGAACGCGTCGTGACCGATTATGCCGCCGCCGAAGTTGAACAGGCTGACGAAGAACTCGCCCATCTTGCCCATATCGTCAAAGTAGAAGATTACCCAGCCAAGCATAAAGATGATGATTGTGTAGATATGCTTTAGCGCTGACGGAAGCTTTTTAAGGAACTTGCCGATGATAAACTTCTCGATAATCAGGATAACTCCGTAGTAAACACCCCACAAAATGAAGTTGTACGAAGCGCCGTGCCAGAGTCCTGTCAAGAACCATACAACCATAAGGTTGAGAATCTGGCGCGGAATGCCGCGTCGGTTGCCGCCGAGCGGAATATATACATATTCTCTGAACCAGGTGGAGAGCGAAATGTGCCATCTTCTCCAGAATTCGGTTACGGATTTTGAAATGTAGGGGTAGTTGAAGTTCTTGAGGAACTCGAAGCCGAGCATATTTCCCAGACCGCACGCCATATCGCTGTAGCCCGAGAAGTCAAAGTAAATCTGGAGCGTGTAGCCCGCAATTCCGAGCCAGCTTCCGAGAATGCCGTTTTGTTGTCCCGTAGCCTGGATTGCGTCCCACATCGAGCCCATCTGATTGGCAATGAGAACCTTCTTGCCTACGCCGACCATAAACAGCTTGACGCCCTTATTAAACTGCTCGAGCGTTTCTCTGCGGTGACGGAGCTGGTACGCTACGTCCTTGTATCTTACAATCGGACCCGCAATAAGCTGAGGGAAGAGCGCTACATAGGTTCCGAAGTCGATGAAGCTCTTCGAAACAGGCGCGTCGTCGCGGTAAACGTCGATTACGTAGCTCATTGTCTGGAAGGTGTAGAAGCTGATACCGATGGGAAGCGAAACCTTGAACCAGTGAATGTTGAGGAACGGCAGGAAGTTAAGCGTGTCGGCAATCAGTCCGCTGTACTTGAAGAACGCCAGAATTCCTATATCAAGGATAACCGTGAGTATCAGAGGGATTTTGGCTTTTTTCTTGTCGGGCTTGCATTTTTCGACAAAATATCCGCCCGCGTAGTTGATAACTATGCTCACGAGCATGAGCGTAACCATAACGGGCTCGCCCCAGCCGTAGAACAAAAGGTTAATGAAGAAGAGGAAAAGGTTGCGCGCCTTTCTGGGTACCGCGTAGTAGATAACAAGCGTTACGGGCAGGTACGCAAAAAGGAAAATCAGACTTGAAAAAACCATTTTTTCTCTCCTTTCTAAAAATTACTCAGCAGATATTATAATCGTTTTGGGCTGATAAGTCAATGATAAATTTGATGAAAAATGGCTGTTTGTCAGCTTTCGGCGCAATTTTTGAGTTCCTCGCAGACCAGCTTCCGAACGTCCCTGAGGGTTTCGCCCTTACGGAAAAGCAGGCGGAGCGTGTCCTCGTCGGGCTCGTCCATATCGGGAATCATAACCGCCCTGCAGCCTGCTCTGTAAGCTGAAATTATACCGTTGGGGCTGTCCTCAACCGCGATACATTCCTCGGGTTTCAGCCCGAGCTCTGACGCCGCTTTGAGGTAGATATCGGGTTCGGGCTTGCCTTTTTTGACCATAGAGGCGCACACAACCGCGTCCAGATATGAAAAAAGCCCCACGCGCGTGAGGTAACGCTCGGCTCTGTCGGGAGCCGTCGCAGTCGCCAGGGCAATTTTTATGCCGTTTTCTTTGAGAAATCCGAGGGTTTCGGCGGCGAAAGGCTTTGCGTCTATTCCGTGTTCTTTTATGTAGCTGTCCATAAGCTCAATGCGCTTGTTCCTGACCTTGTCGTAGTCGAAGCCTTTTCCGAAAAAGCCCTCAAGCCGCTCAATTGCGAACGGTCTCGCGAGGCTTCGGATAGCGAGCGCGTGTTTTCTCTCGAACGGATATCCGCACGCCTTCCCCGCTTCGCTCCAGAATCGGACGTAGAGCTTTTCGCTGTCGAGCAAAACTCCGTCCATATCAAAAATAACGCCTTTTATCTTCATATCAATTTTCCTTTCCGTAGCCTGTCAGCAGTCTGTCGAGCAGAACCAAATCCGCGTTTGTCGTTTTGCCGTCGCTGTTGAGGTCCGCGGCATAGAACTGCGCCTTTGAGAGATTATCAAATCCCAAAAGCCTGTCAAACAGAAGTCGTTTGTCGTAGCTGTTGATTATTCCGTTGGGAGCGATGTCTCCCATAATTACGGCGGTCAGCTCGCAGCTTTCCTTGCCCGAGGTGATTTTTAGCTTGCCGCCTGTCTTGAGGTTGCCTGTTGTTACGTAGGTGACTGAGCCGCTCGGCTTGACCGATTTTGAAAGCTCGGCTTTCGTGATGCCGTCGGGCAGAATGAGATATCCGTCCCTGAGCTTATACATTGAAAGGTCTACCTTGTCGGGCACATCAAAGCTCTCGGCTGCTGAGAGCTCTTCGCTTTTCTGCTTCGGCACAAGGTCGTCCTCGGTAAAGCTTCTCACGAGAAATCCGCCGTTGTTCGGAACAACCGCGTAGATGTTCTTTCCCTCGGCATAGACCGCGCTTGCCTTGGAGCCGATTTCCGCCGAGCCCTTGAGCTCGCCGTCGGTCTTTCCGTAGGCGCATAGCTTGCCGCCTTTGTCGCAGACAAAGAAGCTTTTGCTCTCGGCAAAGCCTGTCTGTCCGCTCGGAAAAACGCTCCTTGTCTTGCTTTTTACATTATATATGTTGCCCAAATCGTCGCCGAGACAGCTCTCGGAAACCTCGAACAGGTTTCCGAACATAGCCCTGTTCATCAGCTTTACGGGCGGATTTGAGAGCAGATAAATCCCCGAGCCGTCGGCGAGGTAAACTCTGTCGGAGAGAGTAAAAACGTGGGTATAGTAACCGTCGGTATTTGTGAGCCTTCTGCCGCTCGTGTCAAATCGGCAGAGCTTTCCCGAGCAGTCAAGCGCGCAGAGATTGCCGTTTTTGTCCACAGCCGCCTTGCAGTTGTTCCCGAGTTCGGCTTCAACCGAAAAGCTCTTCGTCTGACTTTTGCCCGACATAATTATCACATTATACCTGCCGTTCTGACCCGATTTGGTGACGGCATAGAGCTTTGAATGGTGCATAGCGACAGTCGAGACCTCGCCGTCAAAGGTGTAGAGGATATTATTGCCCGACTTTATGTTAAGGCAGAATGCCTTGTTATCCTTATATCCCGCATAATATCCGCCGCAGCAGCGCGAGCTGTAGCCTGAGAGATTCTCCGCCGCGTTCGCGGTAAACGCAGAAAAGGCGGTAATTATGAGAAGCAAAGCAATAAGAGCCTTCCTCATAACTACCACCTCATTTGACATTTTTCGACAATTAAATTATAGAATAAATCAGGATGTCAGTCAATCTTATTCAGTTTTTTTGCCTCAAGCACATTTCACAAAAATCCGAACCGTTTATTGTGCAAAACATCTTAAAGCTCGGTGATTTTGTTTGCCGCGAGCAGCTGAATCATTGTAGCGTCGCGGATTGTCATTATGCCGTTTCTGTCCGTGTCGGCGACTTTCTGCTCTTTTTCGCTGAGGTTCTTCAATTCGACAAGCGCAAGCTGAATCAGCGTCGCGTCGTTTATGTTGACCTTTTTGTCAAAGTTGAGGTCACCGAGCAGCGGATTGTCGCCATAGGTCATAGCGTCCGTCGTATAATACTTCTTGCCCGACTTGGTTGTGTAGTCGTTTGTCGGAGCGTAGAGCACGCCGCTTGTCGAATTCAGATTTTCGGTCTGCTCCTTCTGGTCGTTGTTGTTGAAAATAACCTTTGTGTACTTTCTGTCAAACTCAGCCTTGAAGAGCTTGCAGCCGTCAGCGTCCTTGCCAATATACTCGGCGGCGTTGCCCGGCCAGCTTGCTTCGCTGCCGTCGCCCCAGACGTAGTAGTGAACGTCGTTCCAGCCGTGAACGTCCTTGAAATACACGGTTACGGGTGCTTCGGGGTCCTCGGGTTCAATCGAAAACTGCGCAGTAATCCATTCTGCTCTCGCCTGTGTCCAGTCCTTGAGGTACAGAAGCTCGCCGTCGTAGTTTTTGTCATATGTCTTTTTGAGACCTGTGTTGGTGTATTTTGAGCAGTACCACATAAAGTCCCACATTACATAGTTGTTGTAGCGCGCGTTCGCGATTGAAGAAGCGTACTCGTCAATGCTCTTGAGCCTGCCGTTCGACTGGCTTCTGCCGAAGAGAACGTCGATTGCGGGAACAAAACGCTCGCTCCATACCGTTCTGACAATCTCCTCAAAGGTCTTGCCGTCGGCGGTTTTTCCTTTGTTTGTGAAGGCTTTGCCGTAGGGGTTAACGGTTTTGTTGTAGGTCGCAAGTCTCGTTGTCCAGCCCGAAACACTCGAGGTCGAGGTTGAGCAGCCGTCGCGCGTGCAGTTTACGGCTCCGAGGTCTGAGTCGCAGTCCCAGAGCGGAGCGGCATAGAATTTCTTTTCCGCCGCGTTATAGGTGAAGTAGGTGCTCGTGTAGCCGCCGTCGCAGTTCTTGCCGAAGTCCTGAAGCAGATACATCGTGGCGAGACTGTCGAGGTCGCAGATTTCCTCAAGCTCGCTGAGCGTTCCCGAGTAGAGCACGTTTTCGAAGTTCTGATAGGTGTTTTTGATGAAGTCATACTTTGCCTTCTGGCTCGGGTCGTTCTCGTCGTAGCCGTCGAGGTCGGGAGCCTTGAGCACAATGTGGTAGCCCGTGTCGGTCACAAAGTAAACGTCGTTCTGATAGTTCCAGACGTCAACCTCAACGAGGAAGTTAAAGTCGCTGTCTGCGGTGTCGGACGTGTCCTTGAGCGAAACGAGAGAGCTTTTGCCCAAATCGACCTTGTCACAGGCGATGTAACAGCCGCGGTAAACGCCGTTCACATAGAAGTCCACAAAGCTGGAGTTCGGCGAATAGGGCGAACCCACATCGTGAGCGAGGTCGTACATAACGGAGTTTCTGAGCAACGTCGAATCCTTGGCGTTTGATACAAACGAGAATTTCTTGCCGCTTGTGTGACCGATTTGGATTGCGTTATTGAAGGTCAGGTTAAAGGGCTTCTTGTCGGTTTCGCGCCAGTTTGTGTTGCCTCTGCCCTTAATCTTTTTGAGGGTTGTGTCCACAATTCCGCTGTCGCTGACAACCGAAACGTCCGAGCCCTTGACCGAGTTTTCCTTGTTCTGAATGAGGAAGGAGTATAAATCGGCGTTGACCGTGTTGCCCTGATAATCTGTAAACGAGGTGTTCGTGTCGTTGACATAAACGCTCGCCTCGGCGTCGCTCTTGCGGATAATGAGCGTGTATGACTTTGAGCCGCGCTCAACCGCGAGCCCTTCACCGACTGTATAGCCGATAATCGCCGAGCTTTTTGCGGGAATAGCCGTGCCGTTTACGGTCACTTCCTCGTCAAAGTTGTTGTAGAGCTCGACCTTGTCGTCGTCTGCCGTCTTGGGCAGGAAAATATATCTTGCGCTCTGGTCCGCGTTGATTCCCGTGTATGAGCCCCAGATTGTCCACGCCTGAGAGCTCGTGCTCTGAGCCTTTGCGTGAGCGTAGATTCCGCCTGTCTCAATTGCGAAGGACGGCTTGTCCGCTGCGGGAACGTCCACTGCCGACGCGGTAATAATCGGAAAAACCGATGTAACTATAAGTATTGCTGCGAAGATTATCGCTGTGAGCTTTGTTTTCATAAAATCACCTTGCCTTTCTATACATTATATATTGAGCTGTATAAATTTTCAATAAAAACTTGATTTTTTCACTTTTTTCCGCGGGCTTATTGTGGTATAATGATGAAAACTTTTCCAAAAGGGTGAGGCTATGCTTAGCTTAAAAAATATCACAAAGGACTACAAGGTCGGCTCGGGCGTCGTTCACGCGCTCCGCGGCGTCAGCCTTGATTTCAGAAAGAACGAGTTTGTTTCCGTGCTCGGTCAGTCGGGCTGCGGCAAGACAACTCTGCTCAACATCATCGGCGGCCTCGACAAGTACACCGAGGGCGACCTTATTATCGACGGCAAATCCACCGAGGATTTCAAGGCGCGCGACTGGGACACCTACCGCAATCACAGTATCGGCTTTGTGTTCCAGAGCTATAACCTGATTTCACATCAGAGCGTGCTCTCGAACGTCGAGCTCGCGCTCACGCTTTCGGGTGTGTCAAAGTCACAGCGCAGAAAACGCGCGAAGGAAGCGCTCGAGAAGGTAGGTCTCGGCGACCAGCTCTCAAAGAAGCCCAACCAGCTTTCGGGCGGTCAGATGCAGCGTGTGGCGATTGCCAGAGCGCTTGTCAACGACCCCGAAATTCTGCTTGCGGACGAACCGACGGGAGCTCTCGACAGCGAAACCAGCGTCCAGATTATGGAAATCCTCAAGGAGATTTCCGCGGACAGACTTGTAATTATGGTAACCCATAACCCCGAGCTTGCCGAGAAGTATTCCACCCGAATCATAAACCTGCTCGACGGCAAGGTCGTCGGCGATTCAATGCCCTACGAGGAAGAGGTCGGGGAGAAGAAGCCCGAAAAGAAGAAGAAAAAGACCTCGATGTCCTTTTTCACGGCGCTCAGTCTGAGCTTTAACAACCTCAGAACCAAGAAGGGCAGAACCTTCCTCGTGTCGTTCGCGGGCTCAATCGGAATTATCGGAATTGCGCTTATCCTCTCGCTTTCGAGCGGTATACAGCTGTATATAGACAAGGTTCAGCGCGACACGCTCACCTCGTACCCGATGATGATTATGGACGAATCAAGCGATATGACCTCGCTTATGGAAGCCTTTATCGGTATGACAAAGAGCGAGGGCAAGGCGAAGAAGAACACCGTCCGCTCCAACAATATTATGGGTGACGTGCTCGACGCAATGGTCGGCGGCACCACCAAGAACAACCTCGAAGCGTTCAAAAAGTATCTCGAATCGGGCAAAAGCGATATCGACAAGTACGTTTCGGAAATTGTATATAAATACAGCACTCCGCTGAATATCTACCGCGCCGACACCTCGGACGGGCTCAAAAAGGTTAACCCCGCGACGTTTATGTCGGATTTGGGCTTCAACACCTCACCCACAACCGAGCAGAGCGTGCTGAGCTTCGACGCGTTCACGCCAGGCAGAACAGAGGACATCTGGATGCGCCTTTCCGACCACAAGGAAATTCTGGAAGCAACCTACAAGGTAAAGCGCGGAAGGCTCCCCGAAAAGTACAACGAGGCGGTCGTTATTCTCGACGAGAACGGTCAAATCAGCGACTACACGCTCTACTGTCTCGGACTAATGGACCAGGATAAGCTCGTTAAGAATCTGAAAAAGTCCTCAGCGGGCAAGAAGGTCAAGAAAATCCCCTCTGTCGAAATCAGCTACGACACGCTTCTCAAGCAGAAGTATAAGCTTATGCTCAACACCGACTATTATGAGAAGAACGAAGCGGGAATCTGGGAGGACCGTTCCGACGACGAGCCCTATGTCATCAGCGCTCTCAAGGACGCCGAGGAAATCAGGATTGTCGGTATCGTCAAGTCGGAGAAATCCACAAACGAAATCAGCCGTTACGGCGGAATCGGCTACAGAAGCGACCTTATGGAACGCGTAATCAACGAGGTCAACAAGTCCGAAATCGTCAAACTGCAGAAGAAGCACAAGGGTACCGACGTTTTCACGGGGCTCAAGTTCAGAAAGAACGACAGCAAAAAGAAGTTCACAATCGAGGACGTCTACGCGTATATCGAGACGCTCGACGAGGAAAGCCAGGCTCAGAATAAGGCGTATATCGAGAGTATGCGCCAGAGCGGAATGACCGACGAGCAAATCGCCAACAGCTTCAAGAAGGCGCTCGACAAGCTCTCGTCCGACAACACCTATGAATCCAACCTCAAAAAGCTCGGCGTCGCGGACCTTGATTCTCCGTCCGAAATCGATATCTATCCCAAGGATTTCGAGAGCAAGGACGGCATTGAGGATATCATCAAGAGCTACAACAAGGGCGTCAAGGAAGCCGATAAAATCAGCTACACCGATTATATCGGTCTGATGATGGACTCCGTCACCACGATTATCAACGCAATCAGCTATGTACTCATCGGATTTGTTTCGATTTCGCTCATCGTTTCGTCGATTATGATTGGTATCATCACCTATATCTCGGTTCTCGAGCGCACCAAGGAAATCGGAATCCTGCGCGCAATCGGAGCCAGAAAGCGCGACGTAAGCCGCGTGTTCAACGCCGAAACGCTGATAATCGGCTTTGCGGCGGGTCTCATCGGCATAGGCATAACGCTATTGCTCAATATCCCTATCAATCTGATTATCGAGTCAGCCGCGGATATCAAGTCCGTTTCTCAGCTTCCGCTTGAGGGCGGCATTTCGCTCGTGGTTATCAGTATGATACTCACGTTTATTGCGGGACTTGTGCCCGCGCGAATCGCGGCTAAGAAGGACCCCGTAATCGCACTCAGGACAGAATAAAACAAAACCGACTCAGGCTTTTTCGCCTGAGTCGGAATTTTTATAACATCTTTTTTCGTTTCAGAATCAGCATAATCACCGCGCAGATTACAGCTGTGCCCGCGCAGACAATGCCGAAGCCGTGGATTGTGTTAGCGAACGGCAGCCACTTGAGGTTCATTCCGTAGATACCCGAAATGACCGTCGGAATCGCCATTACAAGCGTAATCGAGGTGAGCGCCTTCATCACGTTGTTTAGCCTGTTGTCCATAACCGCCGAGATGAGCTCTCGGGTTGAGTCGATGATATCACGGTAAATCGTGGTCATCTCAATCGCCTGATTGTTCTCGATAATCGTGTCCTCAATCAGCTCCTCGTCCTCGGGGAACTGGTTGATACGCATAAGCCTTGTGATTACCATGTTGTTCGCTCTCAGCGAGGTCGCAAAGTATACAAGCGAGGATTCAAGCTCATGCAGCGAGATGATATCCGTGTCGACGGTGTCCTTGCCCGCTCTTTCCTCGATTTCGGTACGGCTCTTGTCGATGTTGCGAAGGTCGTAGAGGTAGAGCTTTGAGATACTGTACAGAATATGATAGACAAATCTGGTCTTTTTTCTGGTGCTGAAGTTGCGCATCTTGAAGCGAAGATTTTTCTCGAAAATCTCGACCTCCTGACGGCATACGGTTATAATCGAATCCTCCGTGAGAATAATACCCAGAGGAATGGTGGTGTAGTGTTCCTCGTCGTTGCGAATTTCGGGAATCGGGATATCGACAAGAATGAGGGTGTAGTCGTCCTCGAACTCGATACGCGAGCTTTCCTCGTCGTCCAGCGCCGCTACAAGGTCGGTAAAGTCGATTCCGTAATGCTCGACAATCTGCTGGTTTTCCTCAGCGTCGGGAGCGGTAAGCTTTACCCAAACCCCGGGCTGCAGCTCCTTAACCTCGTTAAGCACGCCGTTCTCGGTTCTGTATATATTCATCATACTTACCACCTCCGAAAATTATTGTACACCTTTTCGCCCCGATAATCTATAGACAAATGTGTTAAAGATACCCTCAGGGATTATGAAAATTTAATTTAGATTGAAGATAAATTTATTTGTTAATATTGATAACACAGATTTCGGGCGGATTGTTGAGCCTCGGGACGATTTTTTCGTTCGAAAGCCCCGCCGTGACTATCATATTCGCCGTGTCGGAATGATACATTCCCTTTGTGTATTTCGGCAGAATATCGCCGTTCTTTGCGAGAACGCCCTGATTCGGCGCAACAAGCGCGCCGATAAACGGCAGCCTGATGATTCCGCCGTGGGTGTGACCGCTCAGCATAAGGTCGAGCTCTTTTTCGCTGAGCTTCCACATAAAGAACTCGGGCTCGTGAGCCAGAAGGATTGAGTAATTATCCTTTTCCTGTTCAATAAAGCTCTCCAGAAATAGTCGGCTTGGGTCGTAGATTGAGGAAAACTCATAGTACGGAAAGCCGTAGAGCCCGCCGACGGTGATTTTGCCGCCGCCTACGCTTACGGTCTCCATGGAGTTTTGCAGCAGATGAGCGCCTGTTTCGCTGATTTTGCGGTAAAGCGTGTCGCGGCTCTCGAAGTTGCGCTCGTGGTTTCCGACGCAGCAGTACGTCGGCGCAAGCTCCGCCAGACCTCGGTACACGTTGAGGGCGGTTTCCGTGTTCGGGTCACCCATCGTCACCATATCGCCAGCGACAAAGATAATGTCGGGCTTGAGACTTTCGACTGCTTCGAGCAGCAGGTGGTTGTTTCTGCCGAATTCCTTATTATGTAGGTCCGACAGCAATACGGCACGGAAGCTCGCGTCGGTCTTGTCTGTTTTTATATTGTAATTTGTCACGGTCAGACAGTTGTTTGAGTAGATAATTTCCGAAAAAACGCAGAAAATAAGTATCAGAACAACCCCGAGCTTCGTGAAAGATTTTCGCTTCATATCGTCCCCCGAAAAGCTGTATACCTATTTATATCAAAGCATTCGGGGCATTGTCAAGCCTGAGTATTAAATGTGCACATAATTTTGCGTCACGTTTTGTCAAAAAAGTCGAAAAATGAAAAAACATTGACATTGTTCTCCCGAGAACTTATAATTAATTAATAATGCAGTAGTATGCAAATCTACGGGGAAGGAGAGGTATTGTGAAGAATTTTAACGTGCGCAAGCTTATCCTTGCGTTTGCCGATATTTTCATTATCATTGTCGGCACTCTTATCACAAACTCTATTTTCCATTTCATAGCTCCATCGTATTCGCACGGCTTTTTCGGGCTTTATTATATTATGATAGCGGACGTCATCCTGTGCGGTCTGATTCAGTTCTCCCTCGGCTCCTACGCCAAATCGTGGCGTTACTTCAAGCTAACGGACTACGTTATCTGCGGAGCGGGAATGTTCGCGGGACAGCTCCTCGCGATTCTCATTTTCTTTATGGTTCATCGCGACGTTTCGAAGCTGTTCTTTTTGATTAACTTTGTTGTCACAACAGCAGGCGTTCTGCTGTTCAGGTTCTGCTTCAGAAAGACCTTCCTGACAATCTCCGACGCGGGAAAAGACAGCAACGCCGTCCGCACGCTGATTGTCGGCGCAGGTCACGCCGCCGAGATGATTCTCGCGGAGATTGAGGGCTCGCGCTTCGACCCCAACAACCCCACCGCCAACATCGACGTGGTCGGTCTCGTTGACGACAGCCCCGCAAAAATCCACAGCCGCGTCCGCGGCGAACGCGTTCTGGGCACGACCTCAGATATCGTGAGCATCTCTGAGAGCTTCAACGTCGAGCAGATTATCTTCGCGATTCCGTCCTGTTCCAAGGACGACAGAAAGCGTATCCTCGATATCTGCGCGCTCACAAAGTGTAAGATTAAGGTTATCCCGTACCTCGGCGACCTTCTTTTTGATGACCAGCACACTCAGCTCATCAGCCAGGCGGTCGACATCAAGATTGAGGACTTGCTCGGCAGAGAGCCCGTTTCCTTTGATAAAAACGAGATAAAAGCCTTTATCAAGGGCAAGGTTTGTATGATTACGGGCGGCGGCGGTTCAATCGGCTCCGAGCTCGTCCGTCAGATTGCGAAGTACAGCCCCAAGAGTATTATCATTGTCGATATCTACGAGAACAACGCCTACGACGTTCAGCAGGAAATCATTATGGAATACGGCGACAGCATTGACCTCGTCACGTTGATTTCCTCGGTTCGCGACTACGACAAGATGGATTATATTTTCGCTAAATACCGTCCTCAGCTCGTTTTCCACGCTGCAGCTCACAAGCACGTTCCGCTTATGGAGACAGTCCCCGAGGAAGCCGTCAAGAACAATATCTTCGGCACCTTCAACGTCGCGACGCTCGCCGAAAAGTACAAGGCGGACAAGTTCGTGCTCATCTCAACCGACAAGGCGGTCAACCCCACAAACGTTATGGGCTGTACCAAGCGCGTCTGCGAGATGATTATCCAGTACAAGGCTCAGCGAAGCGAGCACACCGACTTTGTCACAACGCGTTTCGGAAACGTCCTCGGCTCCAACGGCTCGGTTATTCCGCTTTTCCGCCGTCAGATTGAGTCGGGCAACCCCGTAACGGTCACTCACCCCGATATTATCCGCTACTTTATGACGATTCCCGAGGCGGTTTCGCTCGTGCTCGAAGCAGGAGCGATAGCCAAGGGCGGCGAGATTTTCGTCCTCGATATGGGTGAGCCCGTCAAGATTGTAACCCTTGCGGAGAACCTTATCCGTATGTACGGCAAGGAACCGTATAAGGACGTGGAGATTAAGTTCACGGGACTTCGCCCGGGCGAGAAGCTCTATGAGGAGCTGCTTATGGACGAAGAGGGTCTGAAAAAGACAGTAAACAAGAAGATTTTTATCGGCAACCAGATTGACATCAACGCCGACAGCTTCCTTCCCGAGCTCGACGAGCTCAGAAACGCTGCCGAGTCAAACGAGAGCGACAAGGTGCTCTCGCTCCTTGAAAATATGGTTCCGACCTTCAATCACTTGACCAACTAAGTAAAGCCGTCGTTTCCGACGGCTTTTTTCTATAGCTCTGCATAGCTTCCGAGAGCGGTATTCAGCTTTGGTATCGGCTCCCCGAAGGGGCAGCCGTTTTCGACCCCGCGGCGGTCAATCAGTCTGCCGTACCTGTCATAATCAGGGTGGACCAGGATTTCCGTGTTGTCGGGAATGCCCGACTGCTTTGTGTGAGCAAGTTTCACAAAATGCTTTACGGTGACAAAGCCCTCGTCTCTGAGCCTTTGGTTAATCACTTCCGACTTCTCCGTATCGGGAACATCGCCTAGGTTGAGCCTGAGACGGACCTTGCGGATTGAGTACTCCTTCAGAACCTTGACGGCAACGTCAATTACCGACTCGGTAGTGTGAACATAGTGGTGCGAATCCGCGTGTGTGATTGCAATTCCCGCGTCTCTGAGCTTTTCAATCTGAGCTCTGAGCTCGGCGTAAACGGCGCTTTCCAGCTCCCTTGTCGGCGGTTTTGTCATATCGCGCTGCTTGTGAAATCTGCCGTCCCTCACATATTCGGGAAAAGCCTTGATTTCCTCGGTCAGAGGCTCGCCCTCGGTCAGATTCAGATGTATACCGATTTTGTCAAAAAAGCCGTTTTCCTTTGCGAGCCTTACGGCTTCGTCAAAATATCTGCCGTTCGCCATCATCGTTGTGTCTGTCACAAGCCCTAGCCGAAACGCTTCGCAAATCGCCCTCGAGCAGCTCTCGTTCATACCGAAATCGTCAGCGTTCACGATTACCATATCCGCAACCCCTTTTCCCGATTATAACTGAATTTTATCAAACAGCGTTTCACTTGTCAACAATGCGGTTTTATGACAGAAAATTAACTTGACTTTTCCTACTGTATATGGTAAAATTTTTTAGATTTTAAGGCAAATTTTGCCCTTTTAAAACGGTATTTAAGCAGGAGGTCAAGAGTAGATTCTCTTCACCTGTAGGAGCATTCATTGTTGTTTCGACCCCTCTTGGTTTGTATGACGGTGGATGTTTTTTCTGTTTTACGGCTGAAACGCGCATTTTTTGCGTGTTCGGATATATACATAAAATAGCCTCTTTCGAAAGGAGTATCAGGGACTATTAGCGCCAGGACCGACAAGGTTGACGAGGGTTGGCAGTTATCGAAAGACTCGGCGGATGCTGCCACGGCTTTTGGTGAGCCGTCAGAGAGAAAGCAAAAAGCAGAATTAAAACTGTAACAGAGGTTCTCTTGTCACCGCGATTTTCCAAATAATTAAGGAGATTTGTATTATGAGAGTTGTTATTCAGGATAATTACGATAAAATGTGTAAATGGGCGGCAAATTACATTGCCGACAAAATCAGAAATCACAAGGAAGACCGTCCCTTCGTTCTGGGACTTCCGACAGGCTCTTCGCCCATCGGCGTTTACAAGGAGCTCTACACAATGAATCAGAACGGCGAGCTTTCATTCGCTAACGTCGTTACCTTCAATATGGACGAGTACCTCGGTCTGCCCCACGAGCACGACCAGAGCTACTGGTACTTTATGCACGATAACTTCTTCAATCATCTTGTAGATATGAAGCCCGAGAACATCAACATCCTCAACGGTATGACCGATGACCCCGAGGGCGAGTGCGCAAGATATGAGGAGAAAATCGCGTCCTACGGCGGCATCGACCTTTTTATGGGCGGCATCGGCGTTGACGGACACATCGCGTTCAACGAGCCGTTCACAAGCCTTACCTCACGTACAGGCGTAAGAAACCTCACAACAGACACAAGAATCGTTAACTCACGTTTCTTCGGCAACGACCCCGAGGCGGTTCCCGCTCAGGCTCTTTCCGTAGGCGTCGGCACAGTTACCGATTCCAAAGAGGTTCTTATCCTTATCAACGGTCACAACAAGGCTAAGGCTCTTGCCGAGACAGTAGAGGGCTCAGTAAGCCACAAGTGGACCTGCTCCGCTCTCCAGATGCACAACGGCGCAATCATCGCCTGCGATGAGGCTGCGTGCGGCGAGCTCACAGTTGACGCTTACAAATACTTCCTTGACATTGAAAAGAAGGAGAGACTTTAATGTATACTATTAAGGATCTGTATGACCTTGACCATACTCTCGCGAAGGATTATCTTTCACAGTTCACCTATCCCTGGGAAGCTCTGAAGGGTATCAAGGACTTTATCCTTGAGCTCGGTCCCACACTCGGCGACGAGTACGAGGAGAGAGAGAAGAACGTCTGGGTTCACAAGACAGCTACCGTTTTCCCGTCCGCATATCTCGGCGCTCCCTGTATCATCGGTCCCAACACCGAGGTAAGACACGGCGCGTTTATCAGAGGCTCGGCGCTTGTCGGCGCTGACTGCGTAGTCGGCAACTCGGTTGAGCTCAAGAACGTAATCCTTTTTGACCACGTTCAGACACCGCACTACAACTACGTCGGCGATTCTATCCTCGGCTACTTCTCACATATGGGCGCGGGTTCAATCACATCGAATGTTAAATCCGACAAGAAGCTTGTCGTAGTTCACAACGGCACCGAGAGCATCGAAACAGGCATCAAGAAGTTCGGCGCAATGCTCGGCGACTACGTTGAGGTCGGCTGCAACGCTGTTTGCAACCCGGGTACGGTTATCGGCAGACACGCGAGCGTTTATCCCACATCCTGCGTGCGCGGCGTTATCCCCGAGAACTGCATCCACAAGAACAACGGCACTGTTATTGAAAGGAAGGCTTAACGATGGGCAAATATTTCGGCACAGACGGCTTCAGAGGCGAGGCTAACAAAAACCTCACCTTTGAGCACGCTATAAAAATCGGACGCTTCCTCGGCTGGTACTTCGGCGCGAATATGGGTAAGAAGGCGAAGGTTGTCATCGGTAAGGATACACGCCGTTCCTCATATATGTTCGAGTACGCGCTCTGCACAGGTCTTATGGCGAGCGGAGCCGACGCGTATATTATGCACGTAACCACAACTCCCTCGGTTGCGTATATCACACACGTTGACGATTTTGACTGCGGAATTATGATTTCCGCTTCACATAACCCCTACTATGACAACGGTATCAAGCTTCTCAACTCAAACGGCGAGAAGATGGAAGAGGAGACTCTGCTCAAGGTCGAGGAATACATCGACGGCAAGCTCGAAATCCCCGTTGCAGGCAGAGAGGAAATCGGACGCACAGTTGACTATGTAGCAGGCCGCAACCGCTATATCGGCTACCTCATCTCTATGAGCAAGTTCAGCTTCAAGGGCAAGAAGGTAGGTCTCGACGTTGCGAACGGCGCTTCATGGCAGATTGCGAAGGGCGTTTTTGACGCTCTCGGCGCAAAGACATTCGTAATCAACGACGCTCCCGACGGCTACAACATCAACACCGACTGCGGTTCAACTCACATCGAGCATTTACAGAAGTTCGTTGTTGAAAAAGGTCTCGACATCGGCTTTGCTTACGACGGCGACGCTGACCGCTGTCTCGCGGTTGACGAGAAGGGCAACCTCATCACAGGCGACCACATCATCTACATCTACGGCTGCTATATGAAGGAGAGAGGCAAGCTTGTCAACAACAAGGTTGTTGCGACAATTATGAGTAACTTCGGTCTCTTCAAGGCTCTCGACAAGGTCGGCATTGAGTACGACAAGACAAGTGTAGGCGACAAGTATGTTTATGAGAATATGATGCAGACAGGCAACCGTATCGGCGGCGAGGAGTCAGGTCATATTATCTTCCAGAAGTACGCTACCACAGGCGACGGTATCCTCACCTCGCTCAAGCTGATGGAAGTTATGCTTGCCAAGGAGAAGCCCATGAGCGAGCTCGCGGCTCCGATGGTTCGCTATCCGCAGGTTCTCAAGAACGTGCGTGTTAAGTCGAAGCCCGACGCTAAGAACGACCCCGACGTACAGAAGGCTGTTGCCGCCGTAGCTGAGGAGCTCGGCGAGAACGGACGTATCCTGCTCAGAGAGTCAGGCACAGAGCCTGTTATCCGAGTAATGGTCGAGGCGGGCTCGGACGAGGTCTGCGAGAAGTACGTAGACAGCGTTATCGACGTTATCCGTGAAAAGGGTCACATTATTGACTGATAAAAATGTTAAGGAACCTTTGGATTTTCCGAAGGTTCCTTTTTCATACCGACAAAAGACAGATTGTCATAAATCCGAAAATTGTCCCGAATATAAATCCAAATAAAAAACCGATAATCATATCTCTATGATTACCGGTTAGTTTTGTTTTATGCGTCAAGCCGAAGCGCCGCTCCTGATAATCTGGATTTTGCGGTAGAGGCTTGCGCGTTCCTTTTCGGCGGGTGAGCCGTGCATTGTGTTTCCGACAGCTGCCTTGATTGCGTCAAACATCATAAAGATGACGCATTTGATGTCCTCGTCGTCTGTCAGACTGAGGCGCGACTTGTCGATGTAGGTGCCGAATTTCTCGAAGAAATCGGGCTCGTGAGCGCGGTAACGCATATAGTCCGCTACGAGTGCGCTGTTCTGGTTCCTGTTGTCGGTCATTACCATAAGGTCGCCGTATTCGCGCTTGTCGGAAATCATCACGTCAAAAATTCTCAGCGGAATCTCGAACATATCTCCGCCGTTGAGCATAAGCTCCTCGCGGATAAAGTCGACCATACGCGAAATCATATCGTCTGTGATGAGTTCAACCAGGTCAAGCTTGTCGTCAAAGTACTGGTAGAAGCTTCCGCGTGAAATGCCTGCGTTCTTGATAACGCTGTTAATCGTGATTTTCTGCTTGTTGCCTTTGCGGAACTCACGGCGCGTTACATCGATAATCTTTTCTCTTTTCTCTGTAGGAAGGTTGTAGAATGTTCTCTTAATCATGGCAATTCCTCCTTACTTAAAGAATGGGTGGTTTGATTGGAATTATATTATAGCCACCATTTTTGAATCGGTCAATATATTGTGCGTAAAATTCAGATAACGTTCACAATCGCCGACAAAATAACAGGAAATTTCCCTTTAACCGTCAAAATTCCGTCACAAAGGGTCTGTATTATATAATCACAGTCAAGGACAAAACAAAAACAAAACGCTTTTCCCACATTTCTTTGTGATTTTCATAAATTTCCTTCTTTAAGCAGAAAGCTCCCGTTAAGGGAGCTTTTGCTTTTGTATGTAAAGGTTTAAACGTTAAATCTGAAGAGCACAACGTCGCCGTCGTTCATAACGTACTCCTTGCCCTCGCTGCGGTAAAGTCCCTTTTCCTTTGCCGCCGCAATCGAGCCGCAAGCCATAAGGTCGTCAAACGATACAACCTCGGCTCTGATGAAGCCTCGCTCAAAGTCGGTGTGGATTTTGCCTGCCGCCTGAGGAGCCTTGGTGCCCTTTTTGATAGTCCACGCTCTGACCTCGGGCTTGCCAGCAGTCAGATAGCTGATGAGACCGAGCAGCGAGTAGCACTCCTTGATGAGTCGGTCAAGACCGCTCTCCTCAAGTCCCAAATCGGAGAGGAACATTTCCTTTTCCTCGTCGTCCATATCGACGATTTCTTCCTCAATCTGAGCGCAAATCGGCAGAACGCCCGCGTTCTCCTCCGCGGCAACCTCTTTGACAACTGCGAGGAATCTGTTGTTCTCGATACCGTTTGAGAAGTCCTCGTCGCTCATATTCGCCGCGTAGATAATCGGCTTGGTGGTGAGCAGCGCAACCTCGGACATAACCTTCTTTTCGTCGTCGTCCATCTCGACCGAACGAGCGGATTTGCCCGCGTTGAGCGCCTCGAGCACACGCTCAAAGAGCTCAAGGTCAGCCTGATACTTCTTGTCGCCCTTGATGAGCTTCTTTGTTTTTTCGATTCGTCTCTCGAGCATTTCCACGTCGGAGAGGATAAGCTCAAGGTTGATTGTCTCGATGTCCCTTCTCGGGTCAATGCTTCCCTCGACGTGAACAATGTCGTTGTTCTCAAAACAGCGGACGACGTGTACAATCGCGTCGCACTCGCGGATATTTGCAAGGAACTTGTTTCCGAGACCCTCGCCCTTTGACGCGCCCTTTACAAGACCCGCAATGTCTACGAACTCAATCATAGCGGGAGTGTACTTCTCGGGGTCGTACATTTCCGCGAGCTTGTCGAGCCTCTTGTCGGGAACCGCAACAACGCCCACATTGGGTTCAATTGTGCAGAACGGATAGTTAGCGGACTGCGCGCCCGCGTTCGTAATTGCGTTAAAAAGCGTGCTTTTTCCGACGTTCGGAAGTCCTACAATTCCTAATTTCATATATAATCACCTGTTTCAAAAGCTTTATCCCGTCAAGTATACCACATTCCCGAAGATTTAGCAATATCACGAATTTTGAAACGCGGCAACCACTTGTCAACCAACTGTCAACCAACCCACGCCACAGGATAGTATAGATTAGGATAGTTTAGTATAGGATATTTATAGGAAAGGGCGGTTGTCGCCAACCGCGGAATATCGTAATCAAATTAAAAGAATTGTTGATACGCAATCATCATCAATTGTTCATAAAACCAACAAATTAGTCTCACGGCATTTCCATAGTCGGGGTGTATAATCCTGTCATAATCCAAAAAGGATGTGATTGTAATGACAGCGACAATTACAAAGATTCAGAAGATGTTTTTCGCGCTCGGCACGGTAAACTCCGTCACGCTCTACGACGAAGCCCACGAGCAGGCTTTCTGCGAGGTAAAGTCGAGGGTGTTGCAGCTCAACGATATGCTCAACGCGTACGACGAGAGAAGCGAGGTTTCCGCGATTAACCGAAACGCGGGAGTGAAGTCTGTCAGGGTGAGCCCCGAAACCTTCGCCCTGATTGAGGACTCGGTGCGGTTTTCCGTACTGTCAAAGGGACTTTTTGACATCACCACCCGTCCGCTGTCGCTTATCTGGAAGAACGCAATCAAGAACAAGAGCCTTCCCGATTATATCGAGGTAATGAGAGCGGCGCTTCTTAGCAGCTACCGCGACATTATCCTCAACCGCGACGATATGAGCGTTATGCTCAGAAGGCGCGGTCAGGAGCTCGATTTGGGAGCAATCGCAAAGGGCTACGCGGCTGACGAGGCAAAGCGGATTCTCACCGAGCACGGCGTCAGCGAGGCGATAATCAACCTCGGCGGCACGGTAATCAACCTCGGCGAAATGAGAAAAATCGGCTTGCAGAAGCCCTTTGAGGAGACGGGAACACCGTTTGCCTATCTCGCGGTAGGCGAGAGGGCGGTCGTGTCCTCGGGCATTTACGAACAGGGCTTCGAGCAAAACGGCAAGGTTTATCATCATATTATCAACCCGAAAACAGGCTTTCCGTCCGAGACGGACGTTGTCAGCGTGACGCTTGTCGGCAAATCCGCCGAGCAGCTCGACGCGCTCGCCACCACGGTTATAATGATGAACAGCGAGGATTCGGCTCTGCTTCTCAAGCTGTGCAAGGTCGAGGCGGTTCTCGTCACAAGAGACGGCAGAATCATCTGCACGGAGGGCTTGAGAAACAATCTTGAAATGAAGGGTGCTGACTGATGAAAAAGAAAATCTCGGGTATACAGATATTAAGGGCGGTCATACAGCTCGCGGCGTTTATCGCCGCTCCCGCCTTGTTTATAACAGTGTTTTCGTCAATCGGCGAAATCTTCCGAGCCGTAATCGGCTCGACGTTCACAATTGAGGAATACCTCGGCAGGATAATCCTCGTCGCAGCGGTTTTCCTGATAACCTTTATCTGGGGCAGATTTTTCTGCGGCTTTATCTGCTCGTTCGGAGCAATGCAGGACTTGCTGTGGGCGTTCGGAAAGCATATCCCGAAGCGGCTCACGGTTCCCGAAAAGGCAGACAGGGTGCTGAAGTATCTCAAATACCTTGTGCTCGCCTTTGTGGTAATCTGTATCTGGACCTTCGCGTGGCTCGGCGACACGGTGTGGAGCCCGTGGACAATCTTCGGAATGTACTCGAGCCCCTTCAAGGGCTTCGCGCCCGCGACGTATCTGCTCTCAATCGGAGCTCTCCTTATGCTCCTTATCATAATCGGCTCGGTATTTGTTGAGCGCTTTTTCTGCAAGTATTTCTGTCCGCTCGGCGCCTTATTCGCTATCGCGTCGAGGTTCAGGCTCTTCAAAATCAAGAAGCCTTCGGAAGGCTGCGGCAGCTGCCGTGCCTGTACCAAGAACTGCGCTATGTCGATTCCGCTCTACAAGCACGACAAGGTAGAGTCGGGCGAGTGCATAGACTGTCTCAAGTGCCTTAACGCCTGTCCGAGAGGCAACGTAAAGGCTGACGCTCTCGCGGCTGTTTCGGGCACCGTAGCGGTCACGACCGTTGCGGGTCTCTACACCGTCGGCGTTATCCCGATGACTTCTGTCGCAAGCAATTCTCAGAGCGTTTCGGCGACCGAAGAGGTCGAGACCACAGAGAAGCAAACAATCTCGATGGGCGACTTTTACAACTCCTTCGAGGAAAATGAGAACACCGAGAACACGACCGAGACGACCGAGACCACCGAGGAAACTACCGAAGCTCAGTCAAACGGCGGCTTCACCGACGGCACCTACACGGGCACGGGCACAGGCTTCAGAGGCGATACTCAGGTCAGCGTGACTGTGAGCGGCGGAAAAATCACCGACATCACAATCACCTCATATCAGGACGACTACCAGTTCTTCTCAAGAGCCGAGCAAAGCGTCATTTCCGACATAATCTCAACTCAGAGCACTGACGTTGACGCGGTCAGCGGAGCGACATTCAGCAGCCGAGGAATCATCGAGGCGGTCGCAAACGCGCTCGGAATTGAATACTCAAACCCCAACAGCTCAGAGAGCGGTGGTCATCATTCGATGCACGGCTTCTGATACAAATTCCGCGGTACTTTTGTGCCGCGTTTTTGTTTACAAAACAAGCTTTTTGATGTATCATTTAGGTATATCACAAGGAAAGAATGAATGATATGAAGCTCAGCTTTTTAAAATCCGACAAGCGCGGCGGTCGCTTTGAAACCGCTCAGTTCGATTCCGAAACCCACTACGCGGTAATCCGCAGCTCGATTTGCACAGGCGAAAAGGTCGCGGGCTTCAGGAACAAAAAGGACGGTCACTTCACCGAGGTTATGCTCATCCGTTCCCAAAAGGACATCGAGGAGTTCAAGCGAACCTACGGCGTTAATTCCCTCAAAACAGAGTATTGATAAAGGCTCAATTCCCTTTCGGGTTTTGAGCCTTTTCTGTTTACAACCGCCGATTTTTGAGGTATGATTTACTCAAAGGGAGTGAGAAAATGAAGGTCACATATCTCGGAACGACGACGCTTTTGTTCGACAACGGCGAAAGTCAGATTCTGTTTGACTGTCACGTGTCGCGTCCGTCTGTGAAAAGGTGCCTTTTCGGCAAGCTCGGCACCGACAAAGAGGTCGCCGACAGGGTTATCCGCGATTTCAAAATCGACAGGCTGAGGGCGGTTTTCGTCTCGCATACTCACCACGACCACGTGCTCGATATGCCGTATTTTGCAAGCGTCTGCGGAGCCGAGGTTTACGGCTCGCCGTCCGCAATCAATATCGCGAGAGGCGCAGACATCAGCGGCGAAAGGCTGTTTTCCTTTGCCGACAGCCTGAGCTATTCGGTCGGCGGATTTGAGATAACCGTTATTCCGTCGCGTCATTCCCGACCGTTCTTTTTCAACAACGACCTCGGCAAAACGATAGACAAGCCACTTGCTCTTCCAGCCCGAAAGAGCAGATTCAGAGAAGGCGGTTCGTTTGACTTTCTCGTCAGAAGCGGCGGCAAAAGCTGTCTTATCCGCCCGAGCTGCAACTTTATCGAAGGTCAGCTCGACGGCATACGCGCCGACGCGCTCTTTCTCGGAATTACGGGACTTTCGAAGGAATCGGTTGTTTGGCAAAGCAAATTTTTTTCCGAAACCGTCGATAAGGTCAAGACCGACACCGTCATTCCGATTCATTGGGACAACTTCTTCACGCCGCTCTATGACGGCGTAAAAGCTCTCCCAAAGCCCTTTGAATATACTCTCGATTCACTCAGACTTCTCGAAGCTCGCTGCAAAGCTCAATTCCGAATTCTGATTCCGCTTAAAACCCTGGAGCTGTAAATCATCCCTGCTGCGCGGTTTTCGTTGCCCGAGCAGTGTTTTTGTGTTAGAATTTAGTTATCAACTTTGTTGAGGTGGATATTATGAAAAAATACATCCTTGCCCTGGACGAGGGCACCACAAGCGCACGGAGCATACTCTTTGACAGCAAGATGAACGTTGTCAGTATGGCTCAGCAGGAGTTTCCGCAGTATTATCCTCAGGCGGGCTGGGTCGAGCAGGACCCGATGGAAATCTACGCCACGCAGTACGCGTCGCTCACGGAGTGTATCGCGAAGAGCGGCGTCAGCCCCGAGGAGGTCGCCGGTATCGGAATCACAAACCAGCGCGAGACCGTCATTGTCTGGGACAAGGCGACAGGCGCGCCTGTCTATAACGCGATTGTCTGGCAGTGCCGCCGCACGGCGGATATCTGCGACAGGCTCGAGCTCGAGGGTCACGGAGAATATATCCGCTCCGCGGCAGGTCTGAGGCTTGACGCGTATTTCAGCGCAACGAAAATAAAATGGATTCTCGACATCGTCGAGAGCGCGCGTGAGCGTGCCGAGAGGGGAGAGCTGCTCTTCGGAACGGTCGACAGCTGGCTCGTCTGGAAGCTCACCGAGGGAGCGGTTCACGTCACCGACCGCACCAACGCGTCGAGGACAATGCTGTATAATATCAACACACTTGAGTGGGACGAAAAGCTCTGTGAAATCTTCGGCGTGCCGCTCTCAATGCTTCCCGAGGTCAGGTCGAGCAGCGAGTATTACGGCTCTATGAACCTTATGGGCGCCGAGGTTCCGATTTGCGGAATCGCGGGCGACCAGCAGGCGGCGCTCTACGGTCAGAGCTGCACCAAGGCAGGCGACCTCAAAATCACCTACGGAACAGGCTGTTTTCTGCTCGCGAATACGGGCGAAAAGCCCGTCCTCAGCAAGAACGGACTTCTCACCACAATCGCCGCAACCGCAAAGGACGAGCCCGTATCCTACGCGCTCGAGGGCAGCGTTTTCACGGGCGGAGCGGTTATCCAATGGCTCCGCGACGAGCTCAGACTTATTGATGACGCCGCCGACAGCGAATACTTCGCGGGCAAGGTTATGGACAACGGCGGAGTGTATGTCGTTCCCGCTTTTGCGGGTCTCGGCGCTCCTTACTGGGATATGCGCGCCCGCGGCGTGATAACGGGTCTAACCCGCGGCACGGGACGCGAGCACATTATCCGCGCGGCGCTTGAGTCGATAGCCTTCCAGTCAAACGACGTAATAGGCGCAATGCGAGAGGACGCCGCTCTCGAAATCGGCACGCTCAGGGTCGACGGCGGAGCTTCGTCAAACAATCTGCTTATGCAGTTTCAGGCGAATATTTCAGACCTCGAGGTCGTCAGACCGAAGCAGAAGGAAGCCACAGCCGTCGGAGCCGCGTATCTTGCGGGCAGAGCGGTCGGACTTTTTGACGGCGGCGCGCCCTCAGGAGCTGAGGTTCAGAGCGTTTTCACTCCATACATAAACGAAAGTACAAGGCAAGCGCTTCTTGACGGCTGGAGAAGCGCCGTCAGAGCCTGCAGAGGTAAATGATATGATTAAGATTCAGGACAAGAGCTTTCCCTCGACCGACGGTGTTCATACCCTCGTCGGTAAGCTCTACATTCCCGAGGGAGAACCGAGGGCGATTTTTCACCTCGTCCACGGAATGACCGACCACATAGCGCGTTATCACGGCTTTCTTACCGAAATGGCAGAGAACGGCTTTCTCTGCATCGCCTACGACAATCTCGGACACGGCAGAACCGCGCGCGACAAAAGCGAGCTCGGCTTCATAGCTCACAAGGACGGCTGGAAAATCCTTGCCGAGGACGTTTTCTCGACCTCAGAGCTTATGAAAAAGGAGTTTCCGTCGCTTCCGTATTATCTTATGGGTCACAGTATGGGCTCGTTTATCGTCAGGCTTGCGGTGTATCTGCACCCTGAGCTTGCGGATAAGCTGATTATTATGGGTACGGGCGGTCCCAACCCCGCCTTTAAGCCCGCGCTCTTACTCACAAATCTTCTCAAGGGGATTTACGGGGAAATGCACGTCTCTCCGTTCCTTGAGGGTATCGCGTTCGGAGCCTACAACAAGCGCTTCGGCGAGGGAGTTTCGGGCGACTGGCTCTCAAAGAATCCAAAGGTCAGGGAAGCGTTTGACGCGGACGAGTTCTGCAACTTCCATTTCACGGTCAGCGCTCTGCACGACCTCGTCAAGCTCAACGCCGTTGTCAACAGCAAAAAGGTTTACGGCGGTACGCGTCAGAGTCTGCCGATATTCCTTGTGTCGGGCTCTGACGACCCTGTCGGAGACTACGGCAAGGGTGTGCGCAAGGTTTATGAAAACCTCGCTAAGCACGTCGCCGATATCGGCATAAAGCTCTATGACAACAACCGCCACGAGCTCCTCAACGACACCGCGAGAAACGAGGTAATCGCTGATATCCTCGGCTTTATCTAATGACCCCAAACCGCCTATGTGTAATATGCATAAATGCGGCGGTGTATTTTTGGTGATTATTTTACCTTAAAGTATGGTAGAATAAAGGTGTCGAAAGACCAAACTGTTTCGTAAATGAGGAGGAATTAAAATGAAGAAAACAAAAAGGGCTGTTTCCATATTTTTAGCGGCGGTTCTCGTCGTCACAACCATAGCGCTCAGCTCCTTCGGCGCTGGCGCGGTTTCCAAGATTATTAAGAACAAGGGCGACTTCTTCTATCAGATGGATATGCAGCTTTATGATTCTGCCTCTACACCCGGCAGTACTCACACGTACAAGATTTTTGCCTTCAACGTCAACTCAAAGTCCGCAAAAACCTGCAACAGCAGGCTCTACAAATACCTCAAATCATACTATAACGAGGACTACAAGGCGTATTCTGAGGGTCACAGCCTTATGCACGGAATCTACGGAAACACCTACAAAAACGGCAACATTCTTTCTATCAGACAGAAGGTTACGGGTAACTCCTTCTGGGCGTATAAGGCATATAACGTCAGCAAAAAGACAGGAAAATCGGTTTCTCTCACCAGGCTTTACAAGATGTTCGGCTACTCCAAGAGCAGCTTCTACAAGACCCTCGAGAGAAAGCAGGTCAAGAGAATCAAGGCTATGCTCAAAAAGAGCCCGGGTCTTGAGCCCTATGCCAAGGAAATGATTGCGTATGCCAGAAGCAGCGAATCCAGAAAGGGCTTGCAGGGATATCTTGACAAGAAGGGCAGACTGTGCGTCGTTGCAAAGCTGAACACATATGTCGCCGCGGGAGTCTATGAGTTCATCTTCACATTCAGCAAAAAGTAAAGCCCCGTATCGGAGGTGCTCCTATGAAAAAGCACGATACTGAGCCGAAAAATACAATCTCCGTCACGGTTGTTAACGACGTTAAAGAAGCCGATATCTGGATTCTTCCGCAGAACGAGAGGAATCTGAAAACTTCTCTGTGGGGTACGGCGACAATCCGAAAGCTAATCGTCGGCGGCAGCAGCGCGGTGAGCGTCGGCGTCAGCGAAAAGTATATCGTCAGAATAATCGATACGGACAAAGCCTATTATTCCGCAAGTGACATCACACTTGACGACGGCTATACCGTCCGTTTCCAAACCGACGAAACCAAGTTCGAGGCTGTGATTGAAGTGCTCGACCAAAGCTCAGAAGTCGTCTCCTCGGGCAAAGCCTTTCGGGGAGTTTTCGGAGCAAACTGACAAAAATAACGCGGTTCAGGCAACCAAAGCCTTGAACCGCGTTTTTAATATTATTGAAATGAGCAAGCCGCTCTTTTTATTCGGGTGTTCTTCCGTTACAAAAATAAAAGACAGTCAGCAAGCCCGGACCGCAGTGCGCTCCGATAACCACTCCGAGAGATGTGATTTCGATTTTTCCTATCATCGGGAATTCCGAACGGATTGACGAGCTGAGAAGCTCCGCGTCGCCGAGACAGTCGGCGTGCAGAATGTGAATCTTGGCTCCCTCACAGTCAACCGCTCGCAGGTCGCGGAGCACGCAGTCTGTGATGAATTTGAGTGCGTTTCTTCTGCCGCGAATCTTCTTGGCAACATCAAGAGTGCCGCGGTCGGGAACATACAGCACAGGCTTGATGTTCAGGATTGAGCCGACAAGCGCAGAGGCGTTCGACACACGTCCGCCCGCCTTGAGGTAATTCAGGTCGTCAACGGTGAAGCGGTGAGCGATTCTGAGCTTGTTTTTTTCTCCCCATTCGATAACATCGGCAAAGCTCATACCCGCTTCCATTCGGGTCACCATATTTTGCACAAGCATTCCCAGTCCGCCTGAGATACACAGCGTGTCCATAATGTAAAGCGTTTGGTCGGGGAACTCAGACCGAACCTGTTCGGCAGCGCCCAGCGCGTTTTTGTATGAAACGGACATCTTCTGCGACATATCGAGAAAAATCACGTCCTTGCCTGTTTGAAGAAGCTTTCTGAAAAAGTCGGCGTACACATATTCGTTAATCATAGAGGTTTTGAGCAGGTCGCCCTTCCGCATACCCGCATAAACCGCTGCGCGCGTTTCTTCGCGGCAGTCATCCTCATACAAATCATCGCCGATTGTGTATGTGTAGGGAATAAAGGGAACGCCGTGTTCGTCGAGCCAGTCTCGTGTCAGATCCGAGGTGGACGATGTCGCAATGATGTAATTTGCCATTTTATACTCCTATAAAAAGTCAAGTAGTAATTAACTAACTTGCTGTTTTAATAACAATTTTTCTGAAAATTTCTTTTATACAAGAGGGCTTTGCCCTCGTATCAACTTTACAGCATAGATTATTTGAGTTGTAAGAGTAAAAGCATAGCGTCTCTTGACAAGGAAA
>ONAL01000014.1 GCA_900315785.1 uncultured Eubacteriales bacterium | reverse complement strand
ATCCTCCTGCCGTGGAACGCGCCGGATGACTGCCGCTCAAAATCGGCATGTTCAACTGAATAAAATACCCTAAAATAATCTCATCCGCCACAGTACCAAACCAGTAACTGTGGCGGATGTTTCTTTACCTCATTTGACGCTTACGGGGTAACAAATAGAGCCTACAAAATTAATTAGAAAAAAGTAGAGCATATTTGCTACAAATCCGTTAAAATGGAATTGTCCAGAAACCATGAACGGAGGAAGCAATATGCTCCACACCAATTTTACAGAAAAACTTCTGGGATTGCAAGACTTAATTATCGGAAAAATCGAAGATAACGAAAAAGAAATACATATTTACGGTGAAATGAAGCGAAAACCTCACAAATGTCCTTGTTGCGGTGAATTTACGGACAAGATTCACGACTATCGCGAACAAACTATTAAGGACATTCCTTTGTTTGATAAAAAGCTATTTGTTCATTTACGAAAACGTCGTTATCGTTGTGGGTGCGGCAAACGATTTTTTGAGAACAACAAGTTCTTACCTCGTTATCACAGGATGACAAACAGACTGTCAGCGTACATTATTAATGAGCTTTCAAACGAAGCTTCTTTTACAAGCGTAGGACGAAAAGTGGATTTATCTACAACGACTGTTATGAGAATTTTCGACCTTGTTTCTTACTCCCCTCAAAAGCTGCCCGATGTACTGTCTATTGACGAATTCAAAGGGAACACAAACAAAGAGAAATATCAATGTATCATAACCGATCCTGTTAACAAGATTGTTCTCGATATTCTCCCGAAGCGTTATGAAAGCTATTTGACAAAGTATTTCCTCAGATTTAATAAAGCTGAACGACAAAATGTCAAAACCTTTGTAAGCGATATGTGGAAGCCTTACGCTTCACTTGCCTCTAAGCTTTTCAAAAACGCTGAACAGGTTGTTGATAAATATCATTGGATAAGGCAGGTTTTCTGGGCTTTTGACGCTGTTCGGAAAGAAGTTCAAAACAATCTCAGTAAAGAATATCGCAAATATTTTAAGAAATCAAGATTTCTGCTGATGAAACGTTTTGATAAATTGACCGATGAACAAAAGCAACAGGTAAATATTATGCTCTACGTTTCTCCGTCACTATCAACTGCTCACTTCTACAAAGAAGATTTCCTTAAAATACTTGATTGCGAGGATAGAGATTCAGCTAAAAAAGCTATGTCAGAGTGGATTGACTCCGCACTGGATTGCGGTCTTCCAAGATTTAAAAAGTGTACAAATACAATGATAAATTGGCTTAACGGTATTTTAAACTCATTTTCAAATCCGATTACTAACGGCTTTACCGAAGGCTGCAACAACAAAATCAAAGTTCTTAAACGTAACGCTTACGGTTACCAAAATTTCAATAGATTTCGTAATCGTATTCTTCATATGTTCGCTTACAAACATCTTTAATCATAACAAACAAGCGACAGCTTATTAGCCATCGCTTGTCTTTACTCATTATTTCATTTTATTGGGTTTACCCCAACTATTGACACAGAGCCTTTTTTATTTGTAATTATTCCGTCAGTCTCTCCCACTCAGCGTAGGCGTTATCGAGCTCTTTTTGCTTTTCTTCCATTTGTGAAGTGAGCTCTATCAGCTTTTCATAATCCGCAGAGACCTCCTCACCCGAAAGCCTTTCGCTCAGCTCACTTAGCTCTGCGTCAAGCTTCTCGATTAGCTGCTCCGCCTTTTTGATATCGCTCTGACGTTTGCGTTCTTCGCCTCTGCGTCGCTTCTCGAGCTCGTAGCTGTTAGGCTGCTTGGTTATTTCAACAGTTGTCTCGACGGTCTGAGGAGGCTTCTGTGAAGTCTTTTCGGCGTAGTAATCGTAATCGCCGAGGTACTCGGTCACTCCGTCGGGCTCAAGCGCAAGAATACGCGTTGCGAGTTTATTAATAAAGTAACGGTCGTGGCTGATAATCAGCATTGTTCCGTCATAGCCAAGCAGCGTTTCCTCAAGCTTTTCACGTGAGGACGCGTCAAGGTGGTTTGTAGGCTCGTCGAGGAGCAGGAAGTTTGAACCGTCCAGCATAAGCTTCAGCAGGCTTACTCTCGCTCTTTCTCCGCCGCTCATTTTGCCGAGAGGCTTGAAAACCTCATCCCCCTTAAACAGGAAACTTCCGAGATATGTACGAACCTTGGTCTCGGTCAAATCGGGGAACGTGTCCCAGATTTCATCAAGCGCGGTTTTTGACAAATCAAGATTGCTCTGCATCTGGTCAAAATAACCGATATCAACGTTTGCGCCGTATTCAAAAAAGCCGCTGTCAAAAGCGATTTTGCTCATCAGAATATTAAAGAGCGTGGTCTTGCCGCAGCCGTTCTCGCCAAGGATAAAGACCCTCTCCCCTTTTCTGATATGAAAATTCACATTTCGGAAAAGGCGGTTGTCGCCGAAGGCTTTTGAAAGGTCAGTCGCTATAAGCACGTCGTTGCCGCTCTCGTGCTTTGTATTAAAGCGCATACGTATTGTTTCGAGTTCGCTTTCGGGAGCCACAAGCTGAGCCTTGATTCGGTCAGCTTCCTTCTGCTTGCTCGCAGCAGTTATAAAGTTGCGCTCTCTGCCCCAGCGCTTTTGCTGCTCAACAATCCCTTCGATACGGTTGATTTCCTTTAAATCGTTGAGGTACTTATTTCTGAGGCTTTCCTCGTAAGCCTGCTTCTTTTTGCGAAACTCCGAATAATTGCCCTTATACATCATTGTATGCGTATGCTCAAGCTCAATAGTCTTGTTGGTGACATTATCGAGGAAATAACGGTCATGGCTAATAATCAGCATTGAGCCTTTGAAGTCGCGGATAAAGCTCTCGAGCCAGTTCACGGAGCTGATATCAAGGTGGTTTGTAGGCTCATCAAGGAGCAGAAAGTTGGAGCGTGAAAGAAGAAGCTTAAGCAGACTGAGCTTTGAGCGCTGACCGCCCGATAGCTTGCCCGTAGGCATATCAAAAACGTTTTCCTCAAAGCCGAAGCCGATAAGCGCCGAGCGCGCACGGTTCTTATATGTAAGCCCGCCGCCCGATTCAAACCGTTCAATAAGCTCGGTCTGACGCTCGATGTTTTCGGCGGTCGGGTTTTGCTCAACAAGGCGGTTGAGGCTTTCTATCTCGCTCTCCATTTCGATAAGATGCGAAAAGCCAGACAAAAGCTCGTCATAGACGGAACGCTCGGGATGCGAGCAGGCGTGCTGCTGCATATAGCCGACAGATGTATCAGACGAAGTGAAAACACCGCCGCTGTCCGGCTCGAGCTCGCCGTCGATTATGCGAAAGAGCGTAGTCTTTCCCACGCCGTTTGCGCCAATGAAGCCGACCTTGTCGCCCTTTTCGATATCAAAGCTCACGTCCTCGAACAGCGTCCGCTCGACGAAGCTTTTTGTCAGGTTGTGTACGCTTAAAGCAGGCAAGAAATCACGCCCTTTCATTAAAAATCACATAGTGTACAGCATAAGAAAATTGATGATGTGAACGACAATCACTACGCTGTAGATAATAACTCCGCTGTATACGATAAAGTTTGTAAAACGATTCTGACTGAGCTTGAATATCTTATAGAACAGCCAGATAAGAATACTGAGCGCCAGCGGAAGCACACATTTCACAAAGAAACCGACAATCGGGTACTGCATTATTGCGCGCATAATCGGGTTTAGCTCCTGAAAATAGCCCGAGTCAATCAGCGTCTGAGTACAGAACCAATCGACAATATTAAGCAGATACAGGAAGAAGAGCTTCACACCGAAGCCGTATTGTCTGACTTCGCCGTATTCTTTAAATTCAAGCACTTTTTCTGACATAAAAACACCTCACGGTTAGTATTCACCGTGAGATGATTTTTATTAGTTCTTTCTCCACGCTCTCGGCATAAATACGAGAAGCAGCGGATAAAGCTCAAGTCGTCCCGCAATCATATTAAAGCAGAAAACAATCTTTGAGAACACGCTGAACTTAGCAAAATTGCCTGCCGAACCGACCATTGAGAAGCCCGGTCCCGTGTTGTTGAGCGTTGCAAGTACCGACGTAAAGTTGGTGGTAAAGTCGAAGCCGTTGATAGAAATCAGCGACGCGCTGACGATAATAAATAAAATGTAAATTATAAGGTAAACGCTGACGTTTCTTGTAGTCTCGTGGCTTACCTTCTTGCCGTTCATTCTGACATTCTCCACGTTTCTGGGGTGAATAATCAGTCTGAATTCCTTGCGCGCTTCCTTGAGAAGAATGAGCACTCGGCTGACCTTGAAGCCGCCGCCCGTACTGCCCGCACAGGCACCTATACAGGTCATTATGCAGACCATAGCCTTTGACAGCATAGGCCATTTGTCGGTGTCCTCTATCGCGTAACCCGTACTGGAGAGCATCGAGTTTACATAGAAGAAGCTCTGGTGGAAGCTGTCGAATGCGTTCTTGTAAATCGAATAGATATTGATTGCGATAACAACCGTGAAGAACGCGACAAGTCCAAAATAGAACCACATTTCCTCTAGCTTGAGGATGTGTTTTATTTTCTTTGTAAGAATTAAAATATACACATAGAAGTTGACGCCGAACAGCATCATAAATACGGAAACAACGCCCTGTAAATAATAGCTGTGGAAGTACGCCATAGAGTTGTTGTACGATGCGAAGCCGCCTGTACCCGCGGTCGAGAACGCAACCGTTACAGAGTCAAACCAATACATTCCGCCGCAGCGCAGCAGGATGATTTCGATAACGGTAAGTCCGATGTAGATGCCATACAGAAGCATTGCGTAGGAACGCAGACGCGGCATAGTTTTGTCAACCTCAGGACCTGTGGACTCAGCCTTCATCAGGTTGATACCCGCGTTTCCGCCCAGCTTCGGGATAAGCGCCAAAAGGAACACGATAACGCCCATACCGCCGAGGAAGTGGCTCAGCGCACGCCAGAAGAGCATACACTTGTCGAGCGCCTCGATGTTTTCGAGGATTGTCGAACCTGTGGTGGTGAAGCCCGAAACGGACTCAAAGAGCGCGTCAATATAATGCGGAATCTGACCGCTCAGAGAAAGCGGAAGCGCGCCGAAAACCGAGAGCATTATCCAGCTCAGAGCGGTAGCCGCAAAGCCGTCACGGCGCGACATATTAAATCTTTTGGGTTTGTTAATTACCACAATCAGACCGACAACGATAAGTGCGAGTCCGATATACAGAAAATATCGGAAATTCTTTTCACCGTAAAACAGTCCGACGAGGGTTGAAAGCTGCATAGCCAATCCCTCGATAAACATTACCCAACCGAGAATGTAAATTAAAGTTCTTTTGTTCATAAAAGACCTCTGCCAACTACTTTAAAATATCTTTCAGGTCAAACAAGCCCTTATGCTTGGTGACAATTACGACTGAGTCGTTAAGCTCGATGCAGTCCTTACCTGTGGGAATGATTATCTCGCCGCCGCGGTTGATACATACAATCTGCAGCTCGTCCTTGAGACCGAGCATTGCGAGCGGAACGCCGATAGCCATATTCTCTTCCCTTGCTCTGAACTCGAGCGCCTCAGCCTGCTCATTGCAGATGTTGTATAGCGTCTCGATGTTAGAGCCGACGGAGTTCTGCATTGCTCTTACATACTGGATAATATACTGACCCGTGAGATGCTTGGGGTGGATAACGCTGTCGAGCGGGAGA
The DNA here is from genome assembly GCA_900315785.1 of uncultured Eubacteriales bacterium. Classification (GTDB taxonomy): domain Bacteria; phylum Bacillota; class Clostridia; order Oscillospirales; family Acutalibacteraceae; genus Ruminococcoides. Next base: position 41,836 of record ONAL01000014.1, on the reverse strand, counting down.
CTTTCGATAATCGAGAAGCTCAGCTCGTTAATTTCCGTGATAATCTTGGAGTCGGGGTTGACATCCTTTGCGAAAAGCGAAACAATAATATTCTCCTCGTCAGTATCCATCAGTGCGACAATCGCGTCAGCGTGCTCGATTCCCTCGGAAATCAGAAGCTCTTGGTTCATAGCGTTGCCGTGGATTACCGTGACATTACAGAGAGCGTCGCTGAGGTCCTCGCACCTTTCCAGGCTGCTCTCAACAATCTTTACCTTGATACCGATTTCGGAGAGCGACTTCGCGAGATAATACGCAATCTTGCTGCCGCCCAGAATCATTACATGGCGGCTCTTGGAGTTGATAACGCCGAGGTTCTTGAAGAGCTTTGCAGCTGCGTTGCTCTCGGAAATAATCGAGATGATATCGCCTGCCTTGAGTTCGAAATCGCCGTTCGGAATGTGACATACCTTGTCACGCTCAACCGTACAAATACGAAGTCCGTTCTTAAAAAGTCCGGCACAATCAACAACCTTGCGGTCTGCGAGAACGGAATCGGACTTGATTTTTACCTTGATTAAGTCAACCGTACCCTTTGCGAAGGAATCAATCTCAACCGCACCGGGGAACTTTATCAGACGTGAAAGCTCACGAGCGCAGGTTTGCTCAGGGTTAATCGCCAGAGAAAGCTTCAGCTCGTCCTTGAGCCTGGGAACATCGTTGGTATATTCGGGGTTACGAACACGCGCGATTGTACGCGGAGCACCGGCGTCCTTTCCTACAAGACACGCATAAAGGTTGAGCTCGTCAAGAGCCGTGACAGCGATAAGTAAATCACAGTCGGCAACTCCCGCGTCCGTGAGCGTTGAGAACGTCGCGCCGTTGCCCTCGAGCGCCATAATGTTCTGAGTGCCAGCAATTGCCTGCAATGCCTCGCCGTCCGTATCGATAACGGTGATGCTGTGACCCTCTTTTTCGAGCTGACGCGCAATTGTACGTCCTACGCGTCCGCAGCCGACAATAATAATCTTCATATTACTACCTCGTTTACGTAAAGAATACGAATTTATACAGTGTATATTTTACTATATTCGCTGACGGAAATCAATATTATTTTTAAAAATATCATCAGACAAACCAAAAGCCCGCGGCAGAAGCCGCGGGCGAAATAACTAGAACATTGGTCTATCTCCATATTAACTTAAAAGGTTTACCTGCTTACGTTACTAACTAGAACATTGGACTGTCTCCTATATATAACTAAAAGCTTATCCTGCTTACGTTATTAACTAGAACATTGGTCTATCTCCTATATAACTAAAGGTTTTACCTGCTTACGTCATAAACTAATCATGGGACTATCCCCTATCTATAAAAAACCTAGAACTCTATATAATCAAATGCACATCGGACCAAGTCTCCGTAAAACTAATTCTGTTTTTATAAACTCAATGATTAATTTGTTGATGAGATATTCCTGAAGGGAGCCGTTACCGGCCATATTAGTTAGGCGGTAAACTCCGCTTGAGGTCTTTAATCGAAATCTTGAATGGTCTTCGTAACATCTTTAAAACCTCCGTTTCTCTTTTTGTTGTGTATATTATATAATAGTTTTTCGCATTTGTCAATACTTTTATTTAAAAAATTTAAGAAATTTTTAAATTTTTTTGCAGATTAAAAAACAAGCGCTATTGTAAACTTAATTTAACAAACTAGTTGACAATCTGTGTCGGATTGTGTATAATATTCTCGGTAATTAAAAGGAGTGTATCAAATGACAACTAAACAAAACTTTCTCACGGTTCAGCGAATGACGCTTATCGCGGTATTTGCGGCTTTGATGTGCGTTTGCTCGTGGATTTCAATTCCCAGCCCCTTCGCGGGAGTTCCGTTCACGCTGCAATCGTTCGCGATTATCCTGGCAGGTCTCATGCTCAGCCCCGTCGAAGCAATCTTTGCGGCGCTGGTTTACATGCTTCTGGGCGTTGCGGGTCTTCCCGTGTTTTCGAGCTTCCACACGCTCTACCAGAACCTGTTCTCCCCCACGGGTGGTTACATAATCGGATTTTTCATCACGCCGTTTATTATTTCGCTCTGCCGAAATTTCTTTGAAAGAATTATCTCAAAAAAGGAATTATCCCGCGGCAAGGAAAATACCATCATTCTCGCACTTTATATAATCCTGGCGATTGTTCTCGGAATCCTGGTTATAGACATTCCCGGAATAATCGGACTTATGATTGTCACAGGTATGGATTTGCCGTCCGCTATCATTACCGGCGCGGTTTCATTCATGCTTACTGACATTCTCAAATGTGTTTTAGCTGCCGTTGTCGCGGTATCGCTTAAAAAGCCTTTATCAAAACTGAGATAATCCTTATAACAAAAAGGAGCCGAATCGGCTCCTTTTTTCTGTCATATTACAGTAAACTCTTCATCATTTCAACCTGATCTGCTGTACCTGAGCTCATTACTCCGTTGAGGAACAACACGTTGGTGATATCGTTCTTTTCACAGAACTCCTTGATGTTTCCGTTCCAATCACGGAAATCAACCGCGTAAACTTCCTTGAAGTTGTTTGTGAGATACGGAATCATTGCGTTGCCGTAGCTCTCGTGTACAACAAAGATTTTCTCGTCGGAAGTGTTCTCAGATGAACTCTTGATAACCGTAAGGGGGTTGTCTCCGTAGAGGAATACCGAGTAGGTAAACGAACCCGAATCTGCATAAGAACAATAGGGCGAATCGTAGTTGGTCTTTTCGCCGTCGCTGTCTGTAACGGTCATCGGAGCGTTGTACGGGAACTCCCAGTAGTGAACTGTGTCGCTGTCAACTCCCGAGCTGACAAGGTTAAGGAACGAACCCTCAAAGCCGCTGATTTCCTTTTCCTCACAATCGGAAAGGTTCAAGGGCGTCTGGTCAATCTGCTCCATAAACGCCGCATAAGCGTAGTATGCGCCGAGACCTGTCCAGTGATGGTCGGAATGGAAGTAAATATACTCGTTGCAGTGTTCGCTGAGAGCGTTATATACATTTACGGGATGAACCTTGGAATTCATAGCCGTATAAGCGTTTTTGATATACTCAGCCTGAGAAGCAGTATCCGCTCCGCCGCTTGTGTTCTTGAGCCTTTCGGGAAGTCCCATTTCCGTGTGGTTGGGAACAATCATCGAATAGAGGTTGATATCGCTGCCAAGCTTTTTCTGGGCCGTGTTTATAAGATTTGCGTAGTTCTTGGCGATATCCTTGTCACCGTAGAACAGCTCAAACGCGGAGTTGTTCCAGATATAAAGCGAATTACTCATTGTTCCGTTTGAGTTGTCGTCATCGATTTTCGGAGCAATGAAATCCTCATTGGTGTACTCTGTCGGGAATTCGTCTATATCCTCGTCTTCATCGTCCTTTGCCGTGGTCGCTTCTACCTTTGAGGTAGCCGCAACTGACAGCGCTTCTTTATCCTTTGAGGAACCGCCGCAGCCTTTGAAGGCTGTGGTCAGAAGCACAATTACAAGCACAACAACCAGAATCAGCGCCGTGACAATTATCACGCGGTTGCGAAGTCTGCGCATCTGCTGCTTGCGTCGTCTCTCGTACTCTCTGCGTCTTTCGTATCTGCTTGTCGGTTCCCTGCGCTGTGATTCTCTGCGCTGTGATTCTCTGCGGTAGTTATCGGCGCGGTAAGCATCTCTGCTGCGGGCAGCCTCTCTGCGAGGTGCTTCTCTGCGGGAGCGCTCGCGGCTGTATTCTCTCTGTCTTCTATCGTCGTACAAGGCAAAAATCCTCTCTATGTCAAATAATATATTTATTTTAATGCAAAAGCACACTAAAATCAATACTTATTTTATACAAATAAAGCGTTATTTACATGTATAAACTCTACATCAATATCGGGCGAACATATCATAATACCGTAATCGCCGAGCATATAATCTACAAAGTGATATTTCACGCCGTTTTTCTCGACAAAATCGGGCGAAACAGTGAGGTCAAGCGACTTAACAGGAAAGTGAAAACCCTCGCCTATCGCCTTGATATAGGCTTCTTTCTTTGTCCAGAACTCAAAAAACCTGCGCTTCATATCGTCAGAGCTCTTGAGGGCTTCGATTTCGTTATCGGTGTAGACAACCCTGCCGAGCCTAAGAAAGTTCTCGTCCCTGAGCCGTTCGACGTCGCAGCCGACTTGTGCCTTGTCGCTGACGGCAAGAATTACGAGATTTCCGCTGTGAGCGAGGTTAAAGAAAACACCGTCTGCGTAGGGCTTGCCGAATTCGTTGATTTTTATTTCTTTATTAGAAATATAATTATCAATCAAAAGCCCCGCCGCATAGGATTGGAGCTTTGCCTCCTCAGAGCGGATGCGAGCAATTTTTTCTCGACGGTATTTCGGGAGCTTATTAAGTTTTAATTTGTTTATAGAAATATTCTCTATGCTTGCAATATAAACCTTAACCATAAAATAAGGGGCGAATTAACGCCCCGCCTTTCTTAATAGCCTTCTTTGCCGAACAGTGAGTCGTCATCGATAACCCAATCCTCGACATAAATCGCAGTGAACTTGTCCTTGCTGTTGCGGATAACAACACGCTGAATACCCGCGTTGATTATCATACGCTTGCACATTGCGCAGGAATTAGCGTCCTTGACATACTCGCCTGTGCCGAATTCCTTGCCGACAAGGTACATCGTAGCGCCAATCATCTGGTCTCTGGGAGCGTGGATAATCGCGTTGGCCTCGGCGTGAACGCTGCGGCAAAGCTCATAGCGCGTACCGCGCTGTACGTTCATTCTTTCCCTGATACATGAACCGAGGTCGGAGCAGTTCTTTCTGCCTCTCGGAGCGCCGACATAGCCTGTCGAAACAATCTGGTCGTTCTTAACGATAATTGCGCCGTAGTTGCGGCGGATACAGGTACCGCGCTCGAGCACGGTCTCAGCGATATCGAGATAGTAGTTTTCTTTATCAATGCGTGACAATGTGGACACCCCTTTTTCTTGATACTATAATAATGTATTATTTGCGCCTGTTTGTCAAGCTTTTTCTTACTTTGAAATATCCTTTGCGCAATCACGGCAAAGATACTTGCCCTTGCACGGCATAAGGTTCTCAGTCGAGCCGCAGAAAACACACGAGGGCTCCGCCTTTGTGATGATTATTCTGCCTTCCTGAAGCTCGAGCATCACGTTATCCTTTTCCACGAGGTCGAGCTCTCTGCGGAAGTCCTTGGGAATAACAATTCGACCGAGATTATCAATTGCCTTGTAGCTTTTATGTATCATAGCAAAACATCTCCTTCGACAATATTCTACCAAAAACTGTCAAATAAGTCAACATTTTACAAAAAGATAAAGATTTTTCACACGGTGATTGAATGTTAAACTATATTTTTGGCTCAATAATGCTCGCCTCGGTTGTGTACGGAATTTTTTCGGGCAACGGCGACGCGGTCGCGAACTCAATAATTACAGGCGCTGAGGACAGCGTCAAGCTTCTGACGACGATGGCGGGTATGCTGCTGTTGTGGTCGGGAATTATGGAAATCGCGTCACGCGGCGGCTTCACAAAGGTTATCGGGCGAATCCTCTCCCCTCTGCTAAAAAGGCTTTTCAAAAAAGCGGGCGACGACGAGAAGGCGCTGAGCTTCATAAGTATGAACGTGAGCGCAAATCTGCTCGGGCTGGGAAACGCGGCGACACCTTTCGGAATCTCTGCTATGAAAGAGCTCAGACGGCTGTCGGGTGACAGCGACACCGCGAGCGGAGATATGATTATGTTCGTCGTAATGAACACGGCTTCAATTCAGATTATGCCGACTATGGTCGGAGTTCTCAGACAGAGCTACGGGAGCACGGCTCCGTTCGACATTTTGCCGTGTGTTTGGATAAGCTCCGTGGTCGCGCTGACGGTTGGTCTGACGCTCGCAAAGCTTTTGAACAAGGAGAAGTCATAAAATGGATTTGTTTATGCCGATTTTTATCGCGACAGTCGTGATATTCGGGTTTGTCAAAAAGGTTGAGCTGTTCGACGCGTTTACGGCAGGAGCAAAGGACGGGATATTCACACTGCTTAAAATTGCCCCGACACTCGTCGGGCTTATTGTCGCGGTAAATATGTTGAAAGCGAGCGGACTGACGGATATGCTTGTCGGGCTCATTACGCCGATTACGGACAGTCTGGGGTTTCCGAGCGGAATCGTGCCTATGGTTCTGCTTCGTCCGATTTCAGGCGGAGGTTCTACTGCGCTTCTGACAGGAATTTACCGTGACTTCGGTCCCGACAGCTTCACGGGAAAGGTCGCGTCAGTGCTGGCTGGCTCTACCGAAACTACGTTTTACGCGATTGCGGTTTACTTTGGAGCGGTAAACATAAAAAAAATCCGACACACGCTGATTGCCGCGCTGTCGGCTGATTTCACCGCTGCTATAATGGCGGTTCTTACCGTAAGATTGCTTTTGAACGGATAACACATTAAAGGGGAGCCTCTCGGCTCCCCCTAAGTTTTAAAGCTTTACAAATGAAATTTTAAACTTTTTCGCGTATTTCTCGGCTGCCGTGCCCTTATATCCGCGGAGTTTGAAGCCTTTTACTGCTACGTAATCGCCCTCATCAGAGGAGCCCTCGTCCTCGTCATAAATGAGGTTGAAGCCGATAGCGTTATTGGAAATCTTCTTTACGGATTTGGGGATTGTGAGGGTTTTGAGCTTGATGCAGGTCACGAATGTGTTATCGCCGATTGTGGTCACACCGTTCGGAATGTTGATGCTGTAAAGCGCCTTGCAGCGATAGAATGCGGTTGCGCCGATTCTCTTAATTGTTGACGGGAGAACAATTCTGCGAACCTTGACCTGACCCGAGAAGGCTCCGCCCGCAATGCCGAGCGTTCCCTTTTTGACAGTAACCTTCGCGGGAGCAGTGCCCTTGTACTGATAAGCTACCTTGCCGATATACAACAGACCGTTGGACGCTCTGTTGTACCATGCGGTGTTATGGAAAGCATTCTCGGAAATGCTCTTGAGACTGTCGGTAACAGTGATTTTCGCAAGTCTGCTGCAGTCCATAAAAGCGAATGCGCCGATGTGCTTAACAGATTTCGGGATACTGATTCTCTTTAATCTGGAACACTCCGCAAAAGCCTGCTCCGCAATGCTCTCGAGCTTCTTATTAAGCTTAATGGTTGTAATATTTTTGCACTCGTAGAACGCGTTTGTGTTTACCTTTTTCACGTTATCGCCGAACGAAACGCTTGTCAGGTTTTTAGAGCCCCAGAACGCGAGTGAAAAAATCTCGGTAACCGTGTCGGGAATTGAATAGGATGTACGAGAGTTGCCGATAGCGTAGGCATAGAGCTTCTTCTTATCCTTGCTGAAAAGGTTTCCGCCGACGGAGCAAAGGTACTTATTGGAGCTGCTGACCGAAATGGATCTGAGTTTATCGCAACAGATAAACACACCCGAAGGATCAGATTTGAGACCCTTGCCGATAGTGACCTTGCTCAGATTTGTGCAGTCGCAGAACGCGCCGTAGCCGACGCTCCTTACGTTGTCGGGAATTGAAATACTCGTGATTTTTGAGCAGAGTTCAAAAGCTCTGCCGCCGATTTTGACAAGGCTTGACGGCAGATTAACACTTCGGAGCTTCTCACAATCAAAGAACGCGTTAGCTCCGATTGTCCTGAGGCTGCCGGGGAGCGTTACCTTATAGAGCTCCGAACAAAGCCAGAACATATCCTCGGGAAGCGAGGTTATCTTTGCGTTGATTGTAGCTGTTTTAAGGGCGTAACAGTTTTTGAACGCACCCTCGCCTATTCTCTTGACGGTTGACGGAACGGTAACGTTATTCATTTCGTAACAGAATGAGAACGCGTATTTGCCGATAACCGTTACGTCTTTTTCGTCAATTTGAGACGGAATGACTACATCGCTGTCTTTGCCCGAGTATTCGGTAATCTTGACGGTTCCGTCGTCGAGCACAGAGTACTTGTAGTCTCCGTATGTAAGCGCATTTGATGTAACCGCGGCTGCCGTAAACAGCGACACAACCATAACCGCAGTTAACAACAAGGAAATTATCTTTTTCATATCAATACCTCCAATGGGTAATAAACTGATGCTGTATTAAAGCTTAACAAACGGAATATTGTAATACTTGGCGTATTTCTGAGCGGCTGTACCCTTGTAGCCGTAAATCTTGAAGCCCGAAACGCGGACGTAGCTGTCATCGCCCTCTGGTATGAAGTAAAAGCCGACGGAGCAGTCGGAGATTGACTTGACAGTCTTGGGGATTGTGAGCTTCTTCAAAGCTTTGCAGCTGAGGAAGGTTTCCTCGCCGATTGCGGTAACGCCGTTGGGAATGTTGACGCTTGCAAGCTTCGTGCAATTTTTGAACGCCTTGGAGCCGATTCTTCTGATAGTGCTCGGAAGAACGATTTTCTTAACCTTTCTTTGACCCTCAAACGCTCCTGCGGCAACTCCGCCTGTGTTTTTCTTGACAGTCAGCTTTTCGGGGCAGGTGCCTTTGTACTTGAGAGCAACTCTGCCGAGGTAAACCATACCATTGGACTGATTCTTGTACCATTTTGTGTTGTCGAATGCCTTATATCCAATAGTTCTGAGGTTGCTTGCGACCTTAACGCTGCTGAGTCTTGTGCACTGGAAGAACGCCTGCTCTCCTACTGACTTAACAGACTTCGGAATAGAAATCTTCTTGAGCCTTACGCACTCACGGAAAGCGCCGTATGAGATTTTCTGAACCTTGCTGCCGAGTGAAACGCTTGTGAGATTTCTGCAGGAAAGGAAAGCGCCGGAACCGATTGTCTTGACACTGTTGCCGATTTTCAGGTTTTTGAGATATCCTGTACCACTGAACGAGTAATCATCAATCTTTGTAACCGTGGTCGGAATCGTGTATGAAGTTCTTGAATTACCGATAGCATAGAGCAGAAGCGTCTTTTTATCCTTTGTTAAAAGCACGCCGCCCTTGGAAGCGTAATACTGGTTTTTGGAGCTTACGTTGATTTTTGTAATGCCCCTGCAGCCTTCCAGTGCTCCTACATCGAAGCTCTTGACCTTGCTGTTGATGAAGAAGTTATAGAGCCTGCTGCAATTTGCGAATGCTCCGTAACCGACAGTTGTGACATTTTCGGGAAGCGAAATCGACTCAAGTGATTTGCAGTATTCAAAGGCGCCGTTGTCAATCTCCACTGTGCTCTTCGGAATGTTGATGGTCTTTAGCTTGGGACATTGCGAGAAAGTAAACATTTCGATACGCTTGATACCGTTGGGAAGTCTTACTTCTCTGAGCTTGTCGCACATATTGAAAGCGCAGACGCCTAGCGTCTTAACGGTTTCGGGAACAACAACTTTGGTGATAAGCTTGTTCGCAGAAAAAGCGTAATCGCCAACCATTGTTACGAGCTTGCCGTCGACATCGCTCGGAATCTCAACTTCGGTATCCTCGCCCTGATACTTATCGAGCGAGAGAGTACCGTCCGCAAGTTCCTTGTAAACGAACGCGTCCGCCGCGTGTGATGAAACAGTTGCCGCCGCAAACAGTGATACAATCATCATTGCAGCGAGAACTACTGATATTATTCTTCTCATAAAAATCCTCCTAAGAATTTCTTGTACTTAGATTTTACCATACAGACGAATGTTTAGCAATCCAAAAAAACGCGCCCTGATTTGTGCAACATGTACACATAAAGGGCACTTCACATTTGTGTGAAATGCCCCATAAGTTACTTGTTTTTCTTTTGAAAGTTCCTTACTCTCTGTGAGAGCTCCTCTAATTCTTCCTTTGACAAATCGGGCAGATGCTCGAGATCATCAAGGAATTTACGCGCGCTGTCATTCGCTTTGAAACGCGATACATCAAGAAAAAAGCTCGTGATAACCGCGGTGAAAACCGCAATAACTGCGATTGAATAAATTGACAGAAGAACGGTTATTATTCTGCCGACGAGCGTAACCGCCGCAAAGTCACCGTAGCCGATTGACGTTGCGGAAGCAAAGCAGTACCACAGGCTGTCCACATAGCTGTGAATACCCGGCTCCCATATCCAGATCGGTATTGCCGCGACAAAAAACCATACCAGATAACCGCTGAGAATTTTATCGGCGCCGCCTGTTTTGAAAGCCTGAAATAACAATCTGCGTCTCTGCCGTTTTTTCACAATACAACTCCCCTTGTATCAATCTGTATCGAGCTTGAGCACAGCCATAAACGCTTCCTGCGGAACCTCGACGGTACCGAGCTGGCGCATACGCTTTTTACCCTCTTTCTGCTTTTCGAGCAGCTTCTTCTTTCGGCTGATATCGCCGCCGTAGCACTTGGCAAGTACATCCTTGCGCATAGCCTTGACTGTTTCGCGCGCAATAATCTTGCCGCCGATACAAGCCTGAATCGGAACCTCAAAGAGCTGACGCGGAATCTTCTCCTTGAGCTTTTCAGCCATTTTCCTTGCTCTGGGGTACGCCTTGTCCTTGTGGATAATGAAGCTCAGCGCGTCGACAACCTCGCCGTTGAGCATAATATCAAGCTTGACAAGGTCGCTTTTGACGTACTCGGCGAGCTCGTAGTCAAACGATGCGTAGCCTCTGGTGCGAGACTTGAGCGTATCGAAAAAGTCATAGATAATCTCAGCAAGCGGCAGCTTGTAGTGGATATCAACGCGGTCGGAATCGATATAATCCATACCGATAAACACACCGCGTCTGTCCTGACAAAGCTCCATAATATTTCCGACATAATCGGCGGGCGAATAGATATGCGCGTCGGTCATCGGTTCCTCAGCCTCGGCAATCAATGCGGGGTCGGGATAGTTTGTCGGGTTATCAATGTTTTCGACTGAGCCGTCGGTTTTATAAATCTTATAGATAACGCTGGGAGCGGTGGTAATCAAATCAAGGTTGTATTCCCTCTCGAGCCTTTCCTGGATAATCTCCATATGCAGAAGTCCGAGGAAGCCGCAGCGGTAACCGAATCCGAGCGCTACAGAGGTTTCGGGCTCAAATGTGAGCGAAGCGTCGTTTAGCTTGAGCTTTTCAAGCGCGTCCTTGAGGTCGCCGTAGCGCGCTCCGTCCACAGGATAGATACCGCAGAATACCATAGACTGAGCCTCACGGTAACCTGGAAGCGGCTCGTCTGCGGGATTTGAAGCAAGCGTGATTGTATCGCCGACCTGAGCGTCGGAGAGCGACTTGATTGACGCGGCAATGTAGCCTACCTCGCCTGCTCTGAGAATACCCGTGTTCTCCATAGAGGTCGCGTGCATAAGTCCGCACTCAACAACAGAGAATTTCGAGCCTGTCGCCATAAGCTTGAACTCGTCGCCGTTCTTAATCTGACCTTCCTTTAGACGCACATAGATGATAACACCCTTGTAGCTGTCGTAATAGCTGTCAAAAATCAGACCGCGAAGCGGAGCGTTCACATCGCCTGTCGGCGCGGGAATATCGGAAACGATTTTCTCGAGGACATCGTGGATATTAAGACCCTGCTTTGCGGAAATTCGCGGAGCGTCCTCTGCGGGAATGCCGATAACGTCCTCAATTTCCTTGCAGACTCTCTCGGGGTCGGCTGAGGGTAGGTCAATCTTGTTGACAACAGGGACAATCTCAAGTCCGCTGTCGACTGCAAGATAGGTATTTGCGAGCGTCTGAGCCTCGATACCCTGTGACGCGTCGACAATCAGCACGGCGCCCTCACACGCTGCGAGCGAACGGCTGACCTCGTAGTTGAAGTCGACATGACCCGGAGTATCGATGAGGTTAAAGAGGTAATCGTTGCCGTCGTCCGCGTGATAAACGGTCGTAACGGCACGCGCCTTGATTGTGATGCCTCTCTCCCTCTCGAGTTCCATATCATCGAGTATCTGGTTCTCCATATCACGGACTGCAACGCTCTTTGTCAGCTCGAGGATTCGGTCTGCGAGCGTGCTTTTTCCGTGGTCTATATGGGCAATTATTGAAAAATTCCTTATTTTATCCTGTTCAAAATTCAAGTTTATCACCTGTAAATAAAATATCTTTTATATTTTAACATATCAAAAGCGGTTTTACAAGCTATGACTTGCTAATACGACAAAAATCTGCTACAATATACGGGAAAGATTTTAAACGGAAGTGATGATATGTTACCCGAGTTTAGCTTCTTTGGCTCCGAAATGAGCACATACGGCTTTTGTGCCGCAATAGGACTCGTTATGATGGGCATAACGGCTTTTATTCTGGGACGCAGATACAAAATTCTGCTCGAGGATATACTCTTCGGCGAAATCTTTATGCTTATCGGCGCGTTCCTCGGAGCGCATCTGCTCTACGGAATCACGAATATAAGCAACATCGTCTATTACCTCGGGCTTTACTTTTCCGAAGGCTGGGACAAGCACTACTTCTTCGACATAATCTTCAAGTTTATGGACGGAATGGTGTTCTACGGCGGACTGCTGACTGCTATCGGCTTTGGCGCGCTCTACTGCAAATTCAGAAAGCTTGACCTCAAGAACTTCTCGGATTGCTTTGTTGTGGGTGTACCGCTGTTTCATTGCGTTGCAAGGCTCGGCTGTTTCTTTGCGGGCTGCTGCTACGGTATTGAAAGTCCCTTTGGTTTTACAACTGCCAACGGAATTGTCGAGAGCGGAAACCATGTGAGCCGTTTTCCTGTTCAGCTTCTGGAGAGCGGAATCAACCTCGCGCTGTTTGTTTTCTTGCTTATATTATTCCGTAAAGGAATTATGAAACACAGGCTGATTTACGTCTATTTCCTCTGCTACGGCACTGCAAGGTTTTTTATCGAATTCCTCAGAGGCGACGAATACCGCGGCTTTTTCCTGTTCCTCTCAACAAGCCAGTGGATTAGCCTGGTGCTCATCGCAATCAGCGTTTTGGTGTTATTCAAAAAGAAAAAGGGTGAAATAATAAATGAAAAAATGTGATTACTGTGCCAAGGAGATTTCCTACTACGACCAGTATTGTGACGAAAACTGCGAAAAGAAGGCGCTTGACTTCTATACATTGAGAGAAAAGTATCAGAAGCCGTTCGGCGCTCTGAACATCTTCGGCGTATTTCTTATGCCTGTAGGAATTTTTCTCTCCGCGTTTGACGTAGGAATCGGTTCGTGGATAGTAAGCGCGGCGCTGCTGATTCTCGGCTCGACGGTGTTCTTCCTTCCCTTCCCTGTTGAGAATATGATAAGCTCGATGAAAATCAAAAAAGCGGTTTTCGTAACGAGAATGATAGGTGTAGCGCTGTTCTCAATCGGCATAATAATTTTGATAATAAAAATATTTTTTAAATGAATAAAAACCTCCTTTGCGTCAACAATAGAGTTGATAAACAAAAGGAGGTTTATTTTTTATGATCGATAGAATTGCGCTGATACTTTCAATCATCGGCGGTCTCAACTGGGGACTGGTCGGCATTTTCCAGTTCGACCTTGTAGCCTGGTTAGGCGGCGGTCAGAACGGCGTTCTCGCGAGAATTATATATATTGTCGTCGGTCTTGCCGCAATCTGGTGCGTGTCCCTGCTTTTCAGAGACAGCGATGTACTTGAGGATCATTCAATCGGAAATCACGCATAAAAGCGGACATCTGTTTCCGATAAAACAAAAGAAGTCTTTGCGATGTCAATCATCGTAAGGCAGTGACCATATGAATGACGGACAGCTCAGGCTGTCCGTTCTGCTTTTCTTCGGCAAAATGATTTCGTAAAACGATTGAAAAAGGTACAAAAATGATTTATAATCTTTTCAGAAGTACATTTTTGCGGAGGAAAACGCTAATGAAACCGAAAAAAAGAATAATTGCGCTGAATATCGGGCTCGTAGCTTTGATGATTTTCTCGTCCGTTTACTTATGGATAGTCGGCGGCCGCTACACCCTGCATACGCGAACATTTTTGGGAACAGACTTGCTTTCCGAATCACATGTCAAGATAAGTGATGAAAGCGTCCTGAAATTTGACAGGCTATACTTTGATGATGAAGAACTGGTCGCGGACTTTACGGCAGTCGGAAAAGGCGACGCGACGGTGAATATCAGCTATAAGATAGACGATGACGAGTTTCACCTCACCGAGCGCAAGCTTTCCGTGAACATTTTCGGAACAATCATCGACCATACGGAAGGCAACATTTCGTTTAACGGATACGAAGTAGTCATCTACGCGATAATCGCTTTGCTCGCGATTATGGAAATTTTTATGCTGTGGATGTTTATCGACTATTGGAGAAAAGGCGATTTCTCCTATCCTATGGTCGCCTGCGGAGGTCTGAGCATATATTTCTTCATTTTGCTGGCATATATCGTCTACTACATAATAAACAACTATATGCTTTCTTTCTCCTTTTTCATATCGCTGGTCACGAACGCTGGCATAATAATGCTGATGCTGCTGACGCCGATTATGCTGCTGCTTTCCGTTCTTCTCGCAGTCAGCAATGTATGGCTGATTAGGCACGAGGGCTTTCGTCCCGTTAACGCGCTGGGTATCGTTTTCGCGGTTCTCTGGGCAATCGGAACGGTTCTGACGGTAGGCACAAACGTTCTTCCCATAGAATGGAATATCTCATTATATAATAAAATCATTCTGCCGCTTATTTACATTATCGGTTATGTGGAGTGCCTGTTTATCAGCACCGTCGTCTGTTCGTCCCTCTCGGTAAGGTACAAACCGCCTTATGACCGTGATTATATCATCATCCTCGGCTGCTCAATACGCAGCGACGGCTCACCTACGCCTTTATTGAAGGGTCGTATTGACAGCGCGGTTGAGTTTGAAAAAAAGCAGTACGACAAGACAGGCAAACACGCGATATTCGTACCGTCAGGCGGTCAGGGCTCTGACGAGGTACTCAGCGAAGGCGAAGCGATGGAGAAATACCTCTTGAGCGTTGGTATTCCTGCCAATCAGATTGCGCGCGAAGATAAGAGTTTGAACACCTATCAGAATATGAAGCTTTCCAAAAAGGTGATTGACACTCACAGCGGAGAATCCGACAGCAAAATTGCTTTCGCAACCACTAACTATCACGTTTTCCGAGGCTACATACTCGCAAAAAAGCTCGGCTTCAAGGCGAAAGGTATCGCCGCAAAAACCAAGCTCTATTTCTTCCCTAACGCATTTCTCAGGGAGTTCATCGGTCTGATTGTCGACCAAAAGCTGAAGCACTTAATCTTTATTCTGTTGACCGCGTTATTCTTTGTATTCCTGAATACTATATAAAACTAAAAGGTCGAGAGCAGAGCTTCCGAAAAGGAAAGCCTGTTCCCGACCTGATTTTTTGTTACCGATTAAGCCATTGCCTCAACGATAGCCTTTGTATCTCTTGCGATAACAAGCTCCTCGTTTGTAGCGATAAGCTCTACGCGGATTGAAGAGTCAGCAGCAGAGAGTGTGCCCTCGTTGCCGTGAACACAAGCAAAGTTAGCCTCTGTGTCAACCTTAACACCGAGAGGTGCGAGATACTCGCAAACCGCCTGACGAAGTGCAGGCTGGTTCTCGCCGAGACCTGCGGTAAATACGATACCGTCACAGCCGCCGAGCGCTACATAGAACGCGCCGATGTACTTTGCAATCTGATAATAGAGCATCTCGTGAGTGAGCGCGGCTCTGTGGTTGCCGTCAGCCTCAGCCGCAGCGATGTCACGGTCGTCACTGGAGATACCCGAAACGCCGAGGAGACCCGACTTCTTGTTGAGAATTGTATCCATCTCGGAAGCGGAAAGTCCCTCTTTCTCCATAATAAATGTAACAACGGAGGGGTCGAGCGAGCCGGAGCGTGTGCCCATCATAAAACCGTCGAGCGGAGTAAGTCCCATTGTTGTGTCGATAACCTTGCCGCCGTCGATAGCGGTGATTGACGAACCGTTTCCGATATGGCAGGTGATGAGCTTTAAGTCCTTGATGTCCTTGCCCATACGCTTAGCCATCTCAGCGGAAACAAAACGATGAGATGTGCCGTGGAAGCCGTAACGGCGAACAGCGTACTTCTCGTAATACTCATAAGGAACAGCATACATATAAGCCTTCTCGGGCATTGTGGAATGGAACGCTGTATCGAAAACTACAACCTGAGGTGTGTCCTTGCCGAAAACCTGCTCGCTGGAGATGATACCCTGAGCGTTTGCGGGATTGTGGAGAGGAGCTAAGGGAGAAAGACTCTGGATATCCTCGATAACCTTGTCGTCTACGAGACAGGACTCGTGGAAAATGGAACCGCCCTGTACTATTCTGTGACCTACAGCGGCAACCTCGGAGATATCGGAGATAACGCCGGCCTCGGGGTCGAGGAGCATATTCTTAACCTCGTTGAATGCTACTGCGTGGTCAGGCATTGCAACTTCCTTTTTAATCTGAACGTCAGCTGTTTTGTAGCCGATGAAGCTGCCTTCGTCGCCGATGCGCTCGCAATTACCCTTTGCGAGTACGATTTCGCCGTCCATATTGATTAACTGGTATTTCAGCGATGAACTGCCTGCGTTGATTACTAATATTTTCATTGTTTTTACCCCTTCGTATTGAAAAGTTTCTAAAATTACACTATACTATAATAAATGATAACGAGAATATTTGCAAGTTTTTTTTGCAATTTTATGCATTTTTATTTAAGCAGGGGGCTATTTTGAGCGTATTTGGGGTAATTTGTGAGTACAATCCGTTTCACAACGGTCATAAATATTTACTTGAGCAGATAAAATCGGACAACAACAGCGTCATCGCGGTTATGAGCGGAAGCTTCACACAGCGCGGAGACGTTGCAATTGCCGATAAATTCAGCCGTGCCGAAACCGCGGTAAAATACGGAGCCGACCTTGTATTGGAGCTGCCCACGGTTTACGCATGCGCGCCAGCCGAGACGTTCGCGAGAGGCGCGGTTCAGGTGCTCAGAGGCACGGGAGTTCTCGACAGTCTTTGCTTTGGCTCAGAGACAGATGACACTGAGCTTTTGAAAGCTGCGGCGGATATTTTCGAGGACGAAAGGTTCAAAACCGAGCTCAAAGCAAATATGGAAAGCGGCGACTACTACCCTAAGGCGGTCGAAAAAGCGGCAGAAACAATTCACTCGCAAAAGCTCGCAAAACTACTCTCAACTCCGAATAATATTCTCGCGGTTGAATACCTAAGAGCGCTCCGAGGTACGGATATCGGCTTCAAAGCAGTAAAGCGCGTCGGTACTAATCACGACAGCAACGAGGTTTCGGGTGAATACACAAGCGCGTCAAACATCAGAAGTATAATAAAACAAGGCGTAAGCTTTTCAAGCTTCACGCCCGATTATGAAATAACTAATCCCGCGGATTTCAAAAACCTTGAAAGAACTGTGCTTTATCGCATGAGGACAATGAATAAGGATGAAATTGCCGCTCTGCCCGATGTAAAGGAAGGGCTTGAAAACAGGATTTACGACGCGGTTCAGACCTCCGGTTCACTCGACGAGCTGCTTGACTCCGTCAAGACAAAACGCTACACAATGTCTCGGCTCAGGAGAATTCTCGTTTACGCTCTGCTGGGAATTACGGCTGATTTACCGCAAACCGACGCGCCGTATATCCGCGTTCTCGCGTTCAATAAAAAAGGCGCTGAGCTTATGTCGCACATCAAAAAGCGCTCCTCTCTCCCCCTTATCACCAATGTATCTGACGGATACAACAGCCTCGACGATAACGCAAAGAGGATTTTTGACATCGACATAAGAGCGACAGATATCTTTAATCTTGCGACGGAGAAAGTCGGCGAATGCAAAAGTGACTTTACCAGAAAACTGAAAATTGAGGACTAGTCACCTATATCCTACATCAAAAAAGCTGCCACTTTCGTGACAGCTTTTGTTTGTTATACGGGATAAACCTTATTTGCCTTATCGCCGAGGTCGGAATTAATACCCGCCTTGGTTTCACGGCGTTTTTCAAAGAATTTTGTGGCAACCTCGGGGAACTGCGCGTAGGAAAGCACGTCCTCGTCCTGCTCGATGAACTGAGGAATCTCAGCTCTGAGCTTGTCGAGCTCGGGCTCGATGAGGTCTGCGGGACGACAGGTGATGGGCTCCTCGTCGCCGATAATCTGCTTTCTGAACTCGGGGTCAATGGGCATGGGCGTTGTGCCGTACTTGCCTTCGATGATACCCTTGAACTCCTTGGTAACCATCTTGTAACGCTCGCCTGTGATTACGTTGAACACAGCCTGTGTACCGACAATCTGAGAAGTGGGAGTAACGAGAGGCGGATAACCCGCGTCCTTACGAACACGCGGAACCTCTGCGAGACATTCCTCGAGCTGATCCTCCTTGCCCGCCTGCTTGAGCTGGGAAATGAGGTTTGAGAGCATTCCGCCCGGAACCTGATACAGCAGAGCCTTTGTATCTGCTGTGAGAATCTTTGTATCGAGAAGACCCGAGTCGATATACTTCTTTCTGAGCTCCATAAAGTAGTTACGGATTTCAGTGAACGCCTCGAGGTTGATACCTGTGTCAAACTCGGTGCCCTTGAGAGCGGCAACCATTGACTCTGTCGGAGAATGCGAAGTTCCCTGAGAGAGCGGCGAAATCGCTGTATCGATAATATCAGCGCCTGCCTCAATACCCTTTAAGAGGCACATTGAGCCGAGACCTGAGGTGTAGTGCGTATGAAGCGCAACGGGAAGGTCAACAGCGGACTTGATAGCCTTGATGAGCTCGTAGGTCTCATAAGGTGTGAGCAGAGCCGCCATATCCTTGATACAGATTGAATCTGCACCCGCGTCGGCAATGCGCTTTGCGTAATCTACATAATAATCGTTTGTGAAAACGGGACCTGTTGTGTAGCTGATTGCAACCTGAGCGTGCGCGCCCTCTTTCTTGGCAGCTTTGATAGCGCTCTGGAGGTTCTTAATATCGTTCAGCGCGTCAAAAATACGGATAATGTCGATACCGTTTGCGACGCTCTTCTGGACAAAGTACTCGAGAACGTCATCGGCATAGTGACGGTAGCCGAGCATATTCTGACCGCGGAAAAGCATCTGGAGCTTTGTGTTGGGGCACTTTTCGCGGATTGTGCGAAGGCGCTCCCACGGATCCTCATTTAAGAAACGCAGACAGCTGTCGAAGGTAGCTCCGCCCCAGCACTCGAGTGAGTGGTATCCGATTTTATCAAGAAGCGGAAGCACGGGGAGCATATCCTCGGTTGTCATTCTCGTAGCGATGAGCGACTGGTGAGCGTCGCGCAGCGCGGTTTCTGTAACTAAAATTTTCTTTGGCATTTTTACTCTCCTTAGTTCATAGTAAGGAGAACCTTACCTGTTTCAACAGCTTCGCCCTTGGCAACATCTACCGAAGCAATTGTGCCGTCCTGAGCAGCCTTAACGGGGGTTTCCATCTTCATAGCCTCGATGAATACGAGATCCTGACCAGCCTTTACGGCGTCGCCTGCCTTAACCTCGATTCTGACAACTGTACCGGGCATAGGCGCTGTAACTGTTACACTGCCCTGATTGCCTGCAGCCTTGGGTGCGGGAGCAGGAGCGGGCGCAGCCGCCTTGGGTGCGGGAGCAGCAGCCGCTGCGGGAGCGGAACCCGAAAGTTCCTCAACCTGTACGTCGTATGCAGTGCCGTTTACTGTAATTCTTAACTGTTTCATATTTTATATCTCCTCGTCGTTTGTTAGTTTATATTCCTATCAACTTTTCGCTAAACAGGACAGATTAAATTGTGGAATGCTTCTTTGCTATAGTCTTAACGCGCTTGCCGTCGAGAACGGAAAGTGTGTTGATAATTGTATCTCTGAGCTCGTACTCAGTGATGATATCGTCAACGTAGCCGTTCTCAGCCGCTTTTTCTGCGGAGAGCTCGTCGCGCTTGTACTGCTCAACAACAGCCGCCTGTTCACTGACAGGAACATTGAGCTTCTCGGGAATTGAGATAAGAGCCGCAGCCTCGGGATTAACGGGACTGATAACAGCCTCGGGCAGAGCGTAAACAGCGTCAGCGTTTGCGCCTGTACCTGCGAGCGCGATATATGCCGCGCCGACAGCCGTACCTGTTACAACCGAAATCTTAACAGTCGTCGCCTCGGCATATGCGGAAGTCACCTTTGCCGCCGAACGGATATCCTCAAAGCCGTCTGTGTTAACATAAGTGATAACGGGGATTGAGAACGCGTCGCAGAAACGAACGTGCTTGGCGATTTTTGAAGCGTCGTCTGCAGTGAGCTCGCCGCCGAGTGTATTTACCAGACCGACAATCTCGCCGTCGTAAGCCGCAAAAGCTGTACGCGCGTTCTTGCCGAAGTCACGGTTAAGCTTGTATGAAGAGCCGTTATCAATTGAACGGCAAACGAGACATTCACCCTCGCCCGAAACGTCTCCCTCAAACGGAACTACAGCTTCGAGGTTGCAGGAGGGCAGATAGTCGAGAAGCTCCTGAGCCTTGACGATTGCGTCGTTCTCATCGTCAGCGGTGATGTTCACGATACCGTTAGCGGCATTGTATGCTGTGTCGCAGTTCTTGCCTGTTGTATCGAGAGAAAGTCTCGCGTCCTTGGTTGCGATTACGAAGTCGGCGGAAACGGCGTTGAGCGCGCCTGTGCCGATGCAGTCGCCGAGAATTACGGAAATCTGGGGAACTACGCCCGAAAGCTTAGCGGAAGCGTTAAGAATGTCTCCGAAGCCCGCGAGAAGCGCGTTGCCCTCGCTCAGTCTGCCGCCCTTACTGTTGTAAAAGCCGACCACAGGCGTACCTGTTTTCATAGCCAAATCATATATTTTTGTAAGCTTCTTAGCCTGAGCCTTGCTCATCGCGCCGCCGCAGAACTCGGGGTTCTGAGCAAAGGCGATAACCTTTTCGCCGTTAACGTCGCCCATACCCGCGACAACCTCGGCGTAGGTGTCCTCTGATTTTGCGAGAGTCGCGATACCGGTGAAGCTGCCTTCGTCAAAGAAAGCTGCGAGAGTCTTGTATGCGGAAGTCTCGGCAATCTGAGCCTTAGCCTGAGCTACATTCTCAATACTCATCTTTATTCCTCCAGTTTAAAAAATTACCAAATGTCCCCTTATAAAGACATTACTATACCCTACAATTATAATGCAAATCACAAAATACTGCAAGAAAAAAATGCGCAAATTTAAAATTTGCGCAATTTAGATACTTTATGGTGTTAATGCTGTCGGAATTTGGTGAAATAAAAAAACCGAAGGCGGTATTATTTTGCCGTGAGCTTGCGGATTTCCGCCTCGGTGAGGTCACGCCACATTCCCTTTTTGAGCTTGCCCATTTTGACGTTGCCGATTGCGATACGTCTGAGCCTGATTACCTCAAGGTCAAAATGCTCGCACATCTTGCGGATTTCGCGGTTTCTGCCTTCGTGGAGCACCATTTCGATATTGGCGCGGTCGTCTGTTCTGCCCATAATTCTGACCTCACAGGGAGCGGTTTTGCGACCGTCAATCACGATTCCGCCCGAGAGAGTCTTTGCCTGCTCGGCGGTCATATCGGGCTTTACGGTTACATGGTAAACCTTGTTGACCTGCTGCTTCGGGTGAGTTACGAGGTTCGCGAACTCGCCGTCATTGGTCATAATCAGAAGTCCTTCGCTGTCCTTATCAAGTCTGCCGACGGGATAAACGCGCTCGGGAATATCCTTGACGAGGTCAGCCACGCATTTGCGGTTCATTTCATCGCTCATTGTGGTAACGAAGCCTCGCGGCTTGTTGAGCATTATGTAACGCTTGCCGCCCTTGCGCTTCATTACGACGCGCTTGTTGTGGACGTAGACCTTATCAACCGACGGGTTGACCTTGTCGCCCAGAACTGCGGTTTTGCCGTTAAGCTTGACCGCGCCGTTTTCGATAAGCTCCTCGCTCTTTCTGCGCGAAGCTACGCCGCAGTCAGCCATAAATTTTTGAAGTCTTACGAGATTGTTTTTCATAAAATTACCTTTTTAAGCTCCCTGAACAGCTCTCAGCCTGTGTCTTGCCAGTATTTCGCCGTTCAGAGTATAGACTATCTCCCCCACTTCCTCGTTCTTCTTTATTGGAGAATAGAGAAAGTTGTCGAGATAAACTGTACGTTTTACCATTTTATAATCCTTTTTCGAAAGCACAACTCCGTCGTTTTCGGCAGACCCGACCGTTACGGTTTTGCTGTCGGAGCCGACGACCTTAACATCAATAAAACAGTCCGTGTCGTCCAGCTGCTTCATTTTGTAATTATCGAAGCCGTAGTTATAGAGAGTTATATGGTCGTCCCAGTCGCGCTTGTCGTTGAGAGTCACGGCAATTAGTGTAAGTCCGTCCCTCTTTGCCGCAGTAACCAGACAACGTCCCGCCGCCATTGTATAGCCTGTTTTGCCGCCGATACAATCGGGAAAAAGCGACAAAAGCCTGTTGTGGTTCGCGTAGGAGCTGACCTTGCTCTTCGGTTTGACAAAATGCACCGAAGCGCTCTTTTTACCGCAAAGCTGAGCAAAATCGGGGTTCTTGAGTGCGTTCGACATAAGCACTGCCAAATCCGCCGCCGTGGAGTAGTGGTCATCATCGTCGAGGCCGCTCGGCGTTACGAAATGAGTGTGGTTCATACCGATTTTTCGGGCACGGCTGTTCATCAGGGAAGCGAACTTTTCCTTGCTGCCCGCAATTGATATCGCCGCCGCGTTTGCCGCGTCGTTGCCCGAGCACATCAGAAGCCCCGCCGCTAAGTCCTTGAGAGTTACAACCTCTCCGAATTTGAGATACATACTGCTGCCCTCGGCAGACATTTCCTCGGTAAACCGCACCTTTTTGTTGTGCTTCGAGGCATATTCGAGCGTAAGCCACGCCGTCATAAGCTTCGTTGTGCTCGCGGGTCTCATTCGTTTATTTTCGTTCTTAGAATAATAAATCTTGCCGTTATCGGGACAGTAGAGCACAGCCGCCTCAGCCGAAATACTCACCTCGGCAGAAGCGAGCGGAACCGAAACCGTAATAAGCAAAAGGATTAATAATACACACATAACGCGCCTCATAAGTATCACCTATTAATACTATGAAGCGCAGTCGGAGATTAGAATAAATCCTCGCCCTCAGTTGCCGCCTCAGCGTCCGCGTCGTCAGCCTTCTTGTCCTTCTTATCCTTTTTGAAAAGACCTGTTACCTTATCGACAAGCTCGGGAACCATACCGACAACTCTGTCAGCAGCGCCGTCGTACTTCTCAACAGGAAGAAGGTTTACATTGCCCTTATAAACTGTGAGGAAGGCTACAGGCTGGATTGTTACGCCCGCACCCGAGCCGCCGCCGAAGCAGTCCTTGTTCTCGTTCTTTGTCGGAAAGTCGGAGCCGCCCGACGCAAAGCCGTAGCTTACCTTAGAAACAGGAATGATGATTGTGCCGTCGGGCGAAGTGATGGGATCGCCGATGATTGTGTTGACGTCAACCATTTCCTTGATTTTGTCCATTGTGGTGTTCATTAAACCATTGATGGGATGATCGCTCATTTTTTATTCTCCTTTGTATCTTTCTTAGGTTTTGCTTTTATAAATAATTTCAAGGCCTGGAGACCTCGTTTGATTCCAATTCTGAGTATAGAGATTATGCGGATTTTCGCGAACACCTCGGCGTCCGCGCTGTTCTTGGGCTCGTCGGAAAAGTCGGGGTTGACGTTAACGTCATACTTCTTGACCTTGACGACTGTCATTATGAGCTGGAGCGACGGGAACAATGCGGCGCAGACTCTGCCGTACTTTATCGCGGAGTCAGCCGCGTCGCTTCCCGCAACCTTGATGTCGAGCTTCAGCCTCGTGACGGTGAAAGCGGAAAGCACATCGCTGACGGTTCCGCCCGCAAGCTTCGCAATCTCTTTTACGATATTTATTATACCCGAAACTCCCTTTTCCTTGACAAAAGCTTTGAAGTCAAAGGACTTTTTCTTGGGCTCTTCCTCGGGCTTTTTCTTTGGTTGTTTTTTGGGGGATTTCTGAGTTTTTTTCTTCTTTTTCTTTTTCTTCTTAGGCTTCGGCGGAACAAGCTGAAGCTTGACAAACGCTATCCTCACCCACAGCCTCAACTCGTTATGATAGATGGCGGTGATGTGGATATTCAGAAGCGTTAGCAAAAAGAGGAAGAGAAGTATCCCCAATATGACGTAAAGAACTATCATTTTACTCGGTAATCTGATTAATTGCTTCCTCTACGGTGAGCTGAACGTCGCCTTCCTCCTTGGGAGCGTCGTCCTCGGGAAGCGGCGGAAGCTCCTCGATAGAGCTTATGTTAAAGCAGCGCAGGAAGTTCTCGGTGGTACCGTAAAGAAGCGGTCTGCCCGGGAGCTCAAGTCTGCCCTTTTCCTCAATCAAATCCTTGGATGTAAGAGAACCGATAACGCCTGAGCAGTCAACTCCTCGAATCTGCTCAACAAACGCCTTTGTGACAGGCTGGTTGTAGGCGATTACGGCGAGAACCTCAAGCGCCGCCTGAGACAGCGGTGTGTTCCTCCTCAAATCCATTACTGTTCTGATATACGGTGCGTACTCCTTGACGGATACCATCTGGTAGCTGTCCTTGAGCCTGATGATTGTGATTCCTCTGCCGCTCTGCTGATATTCATTCATCAAAGCCTCGAGTCTCTCCTTGGCTTCGGCTTCGGAGATTTCGAGTGCCGTCGCGATTCTCGACGGCTCGACCGAGGAGCCGTTGGCAAATAGTATCGCTTCTATGGCGGCATTTATAGTTTCTGCTGTCATTTCTTATCCTCCAGCATATATACTTTTGCGTTGTCGCCGTCTCCGTCAATGCGAACGCGCTTGCCCTTGACAAGCTCGAGCACGGCGAGAAAGGTTGCGACAAGGTCTCCCCTGCCCTCGGCAGCTTCAAAAAGCTCCGAATACTTCACGCGCTTACCGTGCCAGAGGCGGCGCATTACCGTGATAATCTTGGCGTTTACGGAGACGATTTTTCTCTCCATAATTCCGGAGAATGCGGACTGCGGCGGCGGAAGCTTGCGCTTGCCTCGTCCTACGGCATCAATGTAGCCCTTGACGATGTCATTAGGGTCGTGCTTTCTGTTATAGGTCAAGTCAAACTTGACGGGAGAAGCGTCCTTGAAGAAGGTGTCAAAGTCGTAAAGCTTGCTGAGCTTCGCTGCAATTTCCTTGCAGAGCTGATACTCAATGAGCTGACCGCTGAGCTCTCGCTTGAGCTCCTCGGCTTCCTCCTCGTGCTTGGGAAGGAGCATTGCAGACTTGATATACACAAGCCTTGAAGCCATTGTAAGGAACTCCGAGGCTATGTCCATCTGATTGTCCTGCATCAGCTTTATCTGCTCCATATACTGGTCAAGCAAATCCGCGATAACGATATCGTAGATGTTTATTTTGTTTTTGGCAATCAGGCTCAAAAGCAAATCGAGAGGTCCCTCGTAGCAATCGAGCTTATAGTTAAGTTGAAGGTTTTCCAATTAAATCTCCTTAAAACCCGAACGGAAGTCCCGTGAGCCAAACTACAAAGTTAATAACAGGCTCGCTGACAGCCGATACAAAGTTGCCGCCGAACCAGAAAAGAATGAGGATAACAACAAAGAAATACTGCTCGTATCTGTAGATAGTATTGACAATTCTGTCGGGCAAAAACATAAACAGAACCTTTGAGCCGTCAAGCGGAGGCACGGGGATAAGGTTGAACACTGCAAGTCCTACGTTGAGAGTAATGTAGTATGACAGAAACAGTCTGACATAAATGCCGAAATTATCCACAAGCATAAACGAAGGGAAAAATGCGAAAAGCGCATTTATGACAAGTCCGCCGAAAAGCGCCGCGACGAAGTTTGCGACAGGTCCCATAAGCGCTGAGATACCCATACCAACCTTTGGATTCTTGAAATAACGCGGGTCAATCGGAACAGGCTTTGCCCAACCGAAGCCGACAAAGATAATCAGAAGCGCGCCGACAGGGTCGATGTGAGACAAAGGATTGAGCGAAAGTCTTCCTCTCTGCTTGATTCCTCTGTCGCCGAGGTGATACGCCGTGAACGCGTGAGCCCACTCGTGAAAGGGCATTATCAGAAAAATTACAAGAAGTGACGCGGCAAGCGTGATAACAACCGACATAAAGTCGACCCGACCGCCGCGAAAACCGTTAATTAGATAGCTGAGCATACTACTTCACCTTAAAAATAAATATATGTAGTTATTATACAATAAAACGATATAAAAAACAAGTATAGAAAAAATTTCAAAAAAGGCTTGCATTTTCCGCAGTTATCATTTATAATATGGTAGTTAGTTTAGAAAATATCGATATTTCTACAAGGAGGTGCAGAGACATGGCAAAATGTGATTTCTGCGGTAAGGGCGTTACTTTCGGTATTAAGGTATCTCACTCACACAGACGTTCTAACAGAACATGGAAGCCGAATGTCCAGAGAGTAAAGGCTATCGTTGACGGCTCTCCCAAGCACGTTTACGCTTGCACAAGATGCTTACGTTCAGGTAAGGTTGAGCGCGCAATCTGATAATCGCAAATGATAAGGCTATCCTCACGGATAGCCTTTTTGCTTTTTTTCTTTCTTCCCTATATCAAAAACGAAAGGTCAGCTCAAAAATCGAGCTGACCTGTTTTTTATGCAACTGTGACTACGCAGCTTAGCTTAACCTTGCCGTTTGTTACAACGGTGATTCTCGCTTTACCCTTCTTAATTGCGCGTACGCTTCCCTTTGAGGAAACCTTCGCGACTTTTTTGTTCGACGTTTTAAACGTCGCATTTCCGACCTTGCCTGTGATTTTCAGTGCAAAGGTCTTGTTCTTTTTAAGGGTAATCTTTGTTTTGTTGAGCTTTGGAGACTTGACAGTAACCGCAAATCTCTTGCTTACGCCGTTGTTTGAAACTGTAATATAAGCCTTTCCTGCCTTAATCGCTCTGACAGTTCCCGTCGAAGAGACCTTAGCAACCTTTGTATCGGAGCAAGTGTAGGTTGTCTTGCCTACAGGGTTCTCTACAGTCGCCTTTATGCCGCAGGTTCCGCTGATGTAGAGCGAAGCCTTGTTTGACTTAAGCGTAACGGTTGTGGGAGGAAGATAGGGGTTATCGTCATTTGTGATTTCCTCGAAGGTAAATCCGCAGCTCTCGCAGTAAGCCTCAATCTTGGAATCCTTAAAGCCCTTTACCCTGTAGTTTGGAACATTGATGACAGCCTTTCCGTCGGGGTTATAGCATCCGACCGCGGCATACTTTATTGTGGTAACGCTTGCGGGAACATACACGAGGGTATTCGGAAGCGCAAAGAGAGCAAATTCGTCGAGGAGCTCCACCCCGTCGGGAATGACAAGCTTTTTGAGCTTATCGTTCCAGCTTACGGCAAAAGAATCGACGGTCTTAAGCGAACGGCTGAGAGTTATTGACTCCAAATCCTCGCATTGGTAAAACGCGCTTGAGCCAAGCTTGGTTACGCTGTCGGGAATCTTTACGCTCGTAAGACCTGTTTCCGAGAACGCGTCGTTGCCGATTGTCTTGAGTGAATCGGGCAGAGAAATCTGCTTTAACGTTGACTGGTTATAAAAACAATACGAGTTGATTTCCTCGGTGCCGCTCTTGACGGTCACCTTCTCAGGACATTTGCCGACGTACTTGTAGGCGAATTTTCCGATATAAAACAGACCGTCGGGAAGTTCATCCATCCACTTGTTCTGCTCAAAAACCATTGAATCGCCGATTGTATCTATCGTAGACGGGAAATTAATCTCGGCAAGCTTGTTGCAGTACGCAAACGCTCCGTTCTGAATTTCCGTTACGCCCTCGGAGATTTTAACGCTCTCGAGGTTTTTGGAGCATCTGAACGCCGAATTACCGATTATTCTGACATTGGACGGCACGGTGAAGCTCGTACCCTTGTTCATCGGGTATGCCAGGAGCTTTGTCTTATCCTTTGAGTAAAGCACGCCGTCAGCCGCGGTATACAGCTTATTATCAGCCGAAACGGAAAAGCTCTTTAGTTCGGCGGAATCATTAAACGGATTTGAGTTGAAAGAAGGAGCAGCTGTACCGAGCTTTACCTCGGTAAGCGAATTTCCTCCGCTGAAAGCCGAAGCGCCGAGCACCGCCTTTCCGCCATCCTCAAATACGATGGTTTTGACATCGGTACCGTTGAAGGCATAGAACTCAATCGAGGTAACACCCGCGGGAATTGTGAGCGTATCAACGCCATTGAGGTACATAAAAGCCATTTCGTCAATCTTCCTGAGATTAGAAGGAAGCGAAAACTGCTGTGTAGTATGAAGTCCCCAGAACGCGTATTCGCCGATTGTTGTCAATGTTGAGGGGAAAGAAACGGTCTCAACCGATAAGTTGGAAAAGAAATACTCCGAAATCTCGGTGATACCCTCACCTATCGTAATCTTCTTAATCTTATTTCGAAAATCCTCAAAAAAGATTTTGGCGTCGCCGACTGTGTTGGAGCCCGTAGCACCCGAACCCGTAACCTTCAGCTCACCCGTTGAGTCGTTAAAGCTCCACTTGACGCCGCTTTCGAGCGTTCCCGAGGTTGTCGCCGCGAAAACGTCGAATGAAGCGACAGAAAGAAGCAAACAAGCCTAAAGCACGATTGCAAGAAATCTTTTCATTTTGCCACCTTTATTCTAAAAACGAATTATAACATTCCCTTTATAATTTCATCAACAGCCGCCAGCGCTTCATCCATCTTGGTGATATCCTTAGCGCCCGCCATAGCCATATCGGGCTTGCCGCCGCCGTTGCCGCCTGTAACCTGAGCTACGGCTTTGACAATCTTTCCTGCGTTGAGTCCCTTGGCAATAGCTTCCTTGCCGACGCGGCAGGCAAATGTGCCCTTTACGCCGTTAAGACAAGCCAGAACAATAACGCAGTTCTCGTTCTTGTCCGCGCACATATCGGCAACTTCTCTTATCTGAGAGCTGTCAACGCCGACAAAGGAGGAAACAACGTCAACTCCTCCGATATTCTCAAGACCTGCGAGAATACCGTCAACCTGTGAACGGGCAAGCTTGCCGTTGAGAGACTCAATCTTCTTTTCCTTTTCCTTGAGTTCCTCGGCAACCTTCTCGGCGGACTCTGCAAGCTTCTTGGCGTCGTTAATCTTAAGCACCATAGCGGTACGTCCGATAATCGCGACAGCCTTGTTGATGTAGTTCATTACATTAAGTCCCGTAAGAGCTTCAATTCGTCTTACGCCCGCAGCTACGGAGCCCTCCTGACGGATTTTGAACAGACCGAGCTTAGCGGTATTATCCATATGAGTACCGCCGCAGAGCTCTACCGAAAAATCGCCCGCGGAAACCACGCGTACAACGTCGCCGTACTTTTCACCGAACAGCGCCATAGCGCCGCGCTTTTTGGCTTCTTCAATCGGAAGTTCCTCGATTGTTACCGTAAGTCCCTCAAGTATCTTTTCATTTACGAGCTTTTCAACCTCAATAAGCTCCTGGGCTGTCATAGCCTCAAAGTGAGTGAAGTCAAAACGTACAATCTCGTCGCTGACAAGCTGACCCGCCTGTTCAACGTGAGTGCCGAGAACCTGTCTGAGCGCAGCCTGAAGCAAATGAGCGGCGGTGTGGTTGCGCATAATTGCCTTGCGCCTGTCAACATCGATTTTCAGGTTTACCTTATCTCCAACCGTAAGCGCACCGCTCTTAACCGTAACGGCGTGCAGGAAAATTCCGTTCGCGTCCTTGGTGGTGTTGTCGACCTCGGTTTCACAGTTGTCGTTGAAGATTGTGCCCGTGTCGCCGACCTGTCCGCCGGACTCGGCATAGAAGGGAGTTTTTTCGGTGATAACGATAGCGTTCTCACCCTCGCTTATCATATCAACACGCTCGCCGTCCTTGATAATTGCGAGGACATCGGAGTCGCATTCATTCTCAGTATATCCGACAAAAGCTGTTGAATTAATATCGGAAAGGTCTGTGCTGTCGGAAACCCAAGCCTCAGCGCCCGCGTTTTTGCGCGCCTTGCGGCTGCGCTTTTTCTGCTCGGCGAGCAGCTCCTTAAAGCGCTCTACGTTTACTTTTATGCCGCTTTCAGCCGCAATCTCGCGTGTGAGGTCAATCGGGAAACCGAATGTATCATTGAGCTTAAACGCATCCTCTCCCGAAATCTCCTTTGTATCATCATCAATAAGCTGATTGAGAAGCTCGAAGCCCTGGTCGATTGTACGGGTGAAGTTCTCCTCCTCAACCTTAATGAGCTTCGCGATAAAGTCTTTCTTCTCTCTGAGCTCGGGGTAAGCGCTCTCGTTCTCTTTAATTACGGTTTCACAAACCTTATAGAGGAACGGCTCGTTGTAGCCGAGGAGCCTTCCGTGACGAGCAGCTCTGCGAAGCAGACGGCGAAGGACGTATCCCCTGCCCTCGTTGGACGGCATAACGCCGTCGGCAATCATAAAGGTTGTGGAACGGATATGGTCCGTGATAACACGCAGCGAGATGTCGGGCTTTGCGTGCTCGCCGTACTCAACACCGACAATCTGACTGATGTGCTTCATAATATTCTGAACGGTGTCAACAAGGAAAAGGTTATCAACACCCTGCATAACACACGCAAGACGCTCAAGTCCCATACCTGTATCAATGTTGGGGTGCTCGAGAGGTGTGTAGTTGTTGTTGCCGTCGTTGTCAAACTGGGTAAATACGAGGTTCCAGACCTCCATATAACGGTCGCAGTCGCAGCCGACCTTACAGGTGGGCTTGCCGCAGCCGTGCTCCACGCCTCTGTCGAAGTAAATCTCCGAGCAGGGACCGCAGGGACCCGAGCCGTGCTCCCAGAAGTTGTCAGCCTTGCCGAGACGCACCATATGCTCTTCTTTTACGCCGACTTTCTTTGTCCAGATGTCGTAAGCCTCGTCGTCCTCCTCGTATACGGAAACATAGAGCTTTTCCTCGGGGATTTCAAGAACCTTTGTGAAGAATTCCCACGCCCATGCGGTAGCCTCATTCTTGAAATAATCGCCGAAAGAGAAGTTGCCGAGCATCTCAAAATATGTTCCGTGACGGTCGGTAATTCCGACCTCCTCGATATCGGGCGTACGGATACACTTCTGGCAGGTTGTTACCCTTGTTCTGGGGGGTGTGATTTCACCTGTGAAGTACTTTTTCATCGGAGCCATTCCGCTGTTGATAAGCAGAAGGCTCTTATCGTCCTTGGGAATAAGCGGGAACGAAGGGAGCCTGAGGCAGCCCTTGCTCTCCATAAATGATAAGAATTTTTCTCTGAGTTCGTTAACTCCTGTCCATTGCATAATTACTACTCCTTACATAAATAAAACGCTCCCGTCCCGAAATGGGACAGGAGCATATCCTGCGGTACCACCCAAATTGACGTAAAAAACGTCCGCTTGAATTCCTTAACGCGGAAAACGCCGTACTTTCATACGGAGCTCGGGAGTGGCTGTATTACGCTCGCTCAAAACCTCGCACCAAACGGTTTCTCTCTGAAAAGCTACTGTAATACTCGTTCCGTCACAGCCAAATTATATCATAATGATTATAAAACTATTATTTCAAAAAGTCAATTACTTTTTCTTTCGAATTACTGAACCCGCGGGGATTTCTGTATCGGATTTCATTGTGAGGCGCTCCATAGCGTGAGGCGCACTCTCAACCTCCTCGCCGTTTTCGTTAATCAAGGCGAGGCATTTCGCGTTAAACGGAATTCCGCTCGGCGGCAGAACGTCCAGCGTATCGCCCGTATAGAACTTGTTGCGCTGAGTGATTACTGCGCTTTCGCCGCCTTCTTCGCAGAACGCGACAACGTCATACTTGCGGATATAGCCTCCGTTACCTGTGACCTGACCCGGTTCGGAGCCAAAGTAAAAGCCCGTGTTATACTCGCGGTGGCTGATTTTTTCGGTTTCCTCTCTTATCCAGTCGGGAAGCACAAAGCTGTCGGGGTTCTTCATAAACTCGTTGACAGCGTGACGGTAAGCGTTCGTGATTACGGACACATAATAGCCCGACTTTGCTCTGCCCTCAATCTTGAAGCTTGAGATTCCCGCTTTAACGAGCTCGGGAATATGCTCAATCATACAGAGGTCGCGGGAGTTATACAGGAATGTACCCTGGTCGGTTTCCTCTACAGGGAAAAACTGACCCTCACGGTTCTCCTCAAAAAGGTGATACTTCCAGCGGCAGGGCTGAGCGCAGTCACCGCGGTTCGCGTCACGACCCGTCATATAGCTTGAGATAAGACATCTGCCCGAGAACGACACACACATCGCGCCGTGGACAAAGCACTCAATCTCCAGCTCGTTCGGGATTTTCGCGCGGATTCCCGCGATTTCGTCGAGCGAGAGCTCTCTTGCGAGGACAACACGCGAAGCGCCGAGATTATACAGTGTATTCGCGGTCGCGTAGTTTGTAATACCCGCCTGAGTTGAAACGTGAAGCGCGACATTCGGAGCGTACTTCTTTGCCATTTCCATAACGCCGACATCGGCGATGATGAACGCGTCCACGCCCGCGTCGGCGGATGCCTTAAGGAACTCGGGCAAAGCCGCAAGCTCGTTGTTTCTGGGAAGCGTATTACAGGTGAGGTGAACCTTGACTCCGTTTGCGTGGGCAAGATTGCAAGCCTTTTTCAGTTCTTCCGTATCAAAATTCTTTGAAGCCGTGCGCATTCCGAACTGCTTTCCCGCAAGGAAAACAGCGTCGGCACCGAACTTCACCGCAGAGGCAAGACATTCAAAATCCCCTGCGGGAGCTAATATTTCAGGTTTTATCATAATCAAATAAGTGTGAGGTTGTACTGGTGCTCTTCCAGAGTTGCCGCGTAGTACGGTGTGCCGTCCTTTGCGTGGCAGAAGAAGAGATAGTTGGTATCGTTCGGATAGATTGCCGCAAGAATTGCCTGCATACCCGGGTTACAGATTGGTCCGGGAGGTAATCCGTCCTTGGTGTATGTATCGTAGCGGCTCTTGTAGTTCTTGCGCTGATCCTTGGGGACAGCTGAGCGGCTTCGATAGGGATAATACTTGGTCGAGTCAAGACCGAGCTTGCTTACGCCGTAGTCAACGTCATATTCAAGACGGTTGCGGAGAATCGAGCTGACGTTGTACATATCTTCAACGCTCGCAGCCTCAGCCTGAATGATTGAAGCAAGTGTGAGGATTTCGTTCATATCATATTTTTTGTCCTTCTTGACGAGCTTCTCGATGTTTACAGCCTTGCTGTAACCGTCTACGTTCTGGTCGTTTGTTGTACGGTATTCATAGTTATCGAGCATACGCGTGATTGTGAGCTCGGCACGCTCGTTTTTGTAGCATTCATATGTATCGGGGAACAGATATCCCTCGAGCTTATAATAACGCTTTGAATCGTTCTTATGCTTTACAAAGGCATAGTCCTCGTCGAAATACTCGGAAGCGCAGAGCTCGAGGAAGTGGTCGGGGCTTGAAAGCACGCCCTTCTTGACGAGATAAGCGGCGATTTCCTGAACAGACATACCCTCGGGAATTGTAATCTTGATTGTATCGGTACGGTTCTGCATCGAGCCGAGGTAGTTGATTATCGCCTCATAGTCCATATTGGTCTTGATTTTGTAATCGCCCTGGCTGAAGGTCTCGTTCTTAGTGAGCTTTGCGTACATCTCAAAGAAGCCCGATTCCTTGATAACACCCTTGCGCTCAAGCTCCGCGCTTACGTCGCTGAGCTTGGGGTTCTCGGGAATTGAGATAGTTACCTCCTTATCGGTCTGACGGTTCATAGCGAGCATATCGCCCACGCCGACCATCATAAAGAGAGCAAGAGTAACGCCGACAAGCGCAACAGAAACCCACCAGATAATACGGAAACGGCGTCTGTTCTGACGGTCAATGTACTTCTTTTCTTTCTTCTGCGCCTTATGCTTTGCCTTGATGTGGTTTTTTGTATCGCGGCGCATCTGCTTTCTGACGTCGTCACCCGAGAATGAGCTGATTGTCTCGGGAGACTCGACATCGAGGTTCTCAAGCTCGCGGTAACGGTCGCCTACGGCAAGGTCGTCACTGTTGATATTCATATGGAAATTCTTTACCTTTTCCTTACGGATATCGTTAATTGATTTTTCCTCAAAAGAATTATTATCCATTATCATAATCCCCACTAAATGATTTTGAACGCTGATAAACAGCTACCTTGTATCTATCGTGTACCTTTCGGTTACTACCATATTAATCGGGCGGTCATAGTAGCCTCTCGGAAGCTCGTGTTCCACACAGCGCGAATAACAAACGCCGACGGTGACGCCCTCGAAGTTCAGGAGAAAACGGTCGTAATAGCCCTTTCCAAAGCCAAGACGATAGCCGTCTCTGTCATAGACAAGTCCCGGAACCATACAGATGCAGTCCGAGAAGTCCTCTACCCTCTTACAACCGCTACCCTCTTTCCGTCCTCAAACGCCTTCGCTACGATTTTCTTGGTCTCCACCTCGATATCCTTTGAGATAAACGCAAGCAGAGTTTTGCAGTTCTTATACTCGGGAAGTGATAGAAAGCGCTCGGCAATAGCGTCGTCAAATTCAGCCTTTTTCTCTACAGGGAAGCCTTCCCTGAGCTTTTTATGACGGGAGCGTATCTCTATTTTCTTCTGCCGAAGATTCCTTACGGACATTGCATTGACTCCCTGACGCCGTCAGCTACTGCCTTTGAAGCAAGCTTTTCGGCGATTAACAGCGCAAAATTGAGCGTACAGCCCGCTCCCTTGCCTGTGATAAACTTTCCGTCGCAGACTGCGGGCTCGCCTGTGTAGTTAACCTTATCGGTGTTGACCTCACAGCCGGGATAGCAGGTTGCGTTTCTGCCGTCGAGCAGACCCTTATGACCGAGAATTGACGGAGCGGCGCAGATAGCGCAAGCCCACTTGTCGTTCTCAACGGCAAGGTCGATGAGCTTCTGAACGGAAGCGTTCTTCTCGAGGTTGGGAGTACCCGGAATACCTCCCGGAAGAATTACCGCGTCGAGCTTGTCGGGCTCGACCTCGTCGATTGTGATATCAGCCTCGACCTTGATGTTACAGGACGAGGTAACTGTCTTTGCGTAAGCGCCGACTGTAAGCACGTCGAGCTTCGCACGGCGAAGCACATCAACGGTTGTCAGCGCTTCGGTGATTTCAAATCCGTCGGCAAGCATTAAATAAATCATATTTACCCCCATATATAATTAATCCAGCGTTAAGCCCGAATAGATAAAGTCGGGCTCATAGCGTGTAGCAAACCGAGCCATCGCGAACTTTTCGGGCTTTGAATCAAAGAATTTCTGATTAGGCGAAAGCCTGAGCCTGAGTTGTTCGCAGTCGGTCTGACTGAGTAAGTCGCTTAGCAGATACGGCGAGTTTTCGTCGGCGCAAATGAACTCAAGCACCTCGCAAACGCCGTTTTCCTCTACGGCAATCGCGTAGCCGTAGTTGTTCTTTATTATTATTCCGCCGTAAAGGCTGTAATAGTCAAAGGCGAAATCAATATGATTATTATTCCAGAAAAGAAAATTATCTTTAAGCACCCTATTGCGGATTCCGCAGTAACCGCCCACGACGTTTTCCTGTTCGTCATAAGGCTTGGCGAGGCTGAGAGCCTCTTCCCTGCCCAGCGTCGCGACATTCACGGTCATTTCCTTAAACTTGAACCTGCGGTAGTAGTTGTACAAATGCTCGTCCGCGGGAAGCGTTACGCAAACCTCGGGAGCGTACATCGAAAGCGCCGCCTTGACAAGTCCGTCCATAATTCCCGTTCCGCGAAATTCCTCTTTGGTAGCGGCGGCGTAAAGGTAACGCGCGTCGCGGCCGTTGAGCTTGGTCGGCAGAAAATGAACCATAGCAATGAGTTCTCCGCCGTCAATGCAGACATAGCAGTTTTCGGGTTTGAATATTCTTTCAAAGAATAATTCAACCGCTTCGGGTTTTTCATCAAAGCACGCAAGGTATAATTCTTTTAAGGAATTAATATCTTCCTCACGCGCGTATCTCATCTCAAGCATTGACGCTACCTCTGTATCTCTTCAGAATTGCGGCGGGATGATAGCTGAGCTTAGCCTTTCTCAGCGACTCGATACCCATATCCTCTTCACGGTTTATGAACTCAAAACCGATAAGAGTTTTGGCGAACTCGTTGTTAATCTTGGCGTAAACGCCGTCATACTCGGTGAGCGCCTTTTCAAAACAGATATCAAAGGTGGTCAGGTTAATCCTCGAGCCAAGCGTCATAGCGACAGGCTGCTCATCAACATAGAGCACGCCGCCGTGCATCTTGAGCAGTGAGTAGTTCTCGAGCGTTTCGGCAATTGCCTTATACTCCTCGTTCTCAAACGGGTTTATATCGTTATTTTCGCACCATTTTCTCGCTACCAGAAGCGCGTCGCTGAAGTTGCTATCGGAAAGCAGCGCAAACTTCCATTTGGGATAGGTGCGGTCAAATTTTGAAATATGGTTACGCTTTGCATGATACTTTTTACCGGGCAGCATACAAAGGTCATAGTTGGTATATATGTAATCCTCGTCTCCTGTTAATTCTTCAAAAGAATATTCAAAACCTGTGATTTCGACAAGCCTCTGCTTCTGAGCATCCGTAAGCATAACAAACTCGGGCTTGATGCCGCGCTGCTTTGCGTCACGGAAAATCTCGGCAAGCGCTCCCGACGGATCGCCGTTGCCGAGCGGGAAGCAATAGCCCCACGGAGCGTTATCCTTGAAGTAAGCGAGTATGAGGAAATTATCGTAGAAACAAATTTTTATATTATAGCGGTTTCTCCAAATAAAGATGTTGGAAGCGTTGAAGTCACAGCCCATAGTGCCGAAACTCTCACACACACCTCGGAGATACGCTAAATCTTCCTTAACAGGCGTTTTAAAATCCAGCATAATTTATCCTTCAATTATCTTTAATATGTCATTGCTGATTGCCTCAATAGTGCGCATTTCGCCGTTCTCACAGCAGGAAATCCGTTTCCAGCCGAGCTTTTCGGCGGCATAGAGAGCGGACTCTCGGCAATCCAGCAGAAACCTGACGTTCTTCTCGTGCAGGTCCTTTTTGCTTTCGTCGCCCTTGTATCTGCCTGAAAGCAGCTTCTGACTTACCTCGGGAGCGACATCAAGGTAAATTACGGTGTCAGGCTTCGGAACCTTAACTTTGTCGTATTCAAGGCTCTCCTGAAACTCGATATAGCTGTCCCATTCAGCTCTGGGGAGCTTGGACATCTGATAGATTATGTTTGAGGTAGCGTAGCGGTCGGCGAGAATTGTGACGCCGTTTTCGTAGTCCTCTTTCCAGAATTTGAGGAAGCTTGCGACGCGGTCTACGGTATAAAACGCGGCAGCCGCGTATGCGTTTACATCAGAGGGCTTTGAGCCAAACTCGCCCGAAAGATACATTCTGACGAGCGCCGAGCTCTCGTTGTCATAGTCGGGAAAGGTGAGCTTGCGAACACGCTCGCCCTTGCCTTCGAGGTACTTTCTGAGAATCTCGGTCTGGGTAGCCTTGCCCGAGCCGTCAAGTCCCTCGATAACAATGAACTTACCTGCCATACTTCTCCCTCATTTCCTTTGCCTTGCCGCATGACATTCTGCCCTCGGGACAGGGTCCGAACAGGCAGGACGGTCCGCACTTTGAGAAAAGGTGAGGAGCAACCTTGAGGCACTCAAGCAGCATCTGCTCAGCGACCTCGCGGATTTCCCACTGAGCGCGGTTGCAGCAGCGGTGAGCAAAGAAGTTCTCAAGGCTTCTGGTGTTAAATGTGCAGACAATCTTTGTGGTGCAGGCGTTAGGGAGCACAAAACGCGCGTCCTCGTTGGCTTTTTTGAGGTAGCCCGAGAAAACGCCCTTGTTGTCCGCCTTGAAGCTCTCGATGATTTCCTCATCGCTTCCCTGGTATTTGTCTCCGTAGCCCTCGCGGATATATCCAACGACAAGCGCGTCGCGGATTTCGCGGTAAGCCTCGGACTGCATATCTATAACCTTTTTGTAGGCGCTGTAAGCTTTTTCGTTCTTTTCAATCTCAGGCGGAGTTACGAATTCGAACTTGGTTCCGTCAACGTAACGCTGAGACTGCTGGCTGTATGAAGCAATTCGGTGACGCACGAGCTGATGAGAGCAGGCGCGGCTGATACCCTCGATGCCGAACGTGAACGAAGCGTGTTCAAACGGCGAACCATGGCCCATATTCGAGAGCATATCTATAAATTTAGAGGTGTTTTCCTCATCAAGTCCTTCGCGGATGTGTTCGATATCAGAGGCGGAATAGCAAAGCTTAGCCGCCATTGCGACAACCTCCTCCGGAAAAGGAGTGTGAGCAAGTAAAGTAACCTTTGGCTTCATAATATAACCCCATTTACACAAATCTATACAGATATCATTATATCATAAGTTTCATAGGGTGACAAGGCTATTTTTTAAAAATTCACCACTCGGCTGACAAGTTGCGTTTTTACCTTTCAGAAAAGCAAAAAGTCCTCAATCGAGGACTTTTTTCAGGTACTGACCTGTGAATGATTTTTCGTTCTGAGCGACCTGCTCGGGAGTTCCCTCCGCAACAATCTCGCCGCCGAGGTCTCCCCCCTCGGGTCCGAGGTCGATAATATGGTCGGCAATCTTTATCAAATCAAGGTTATGTTCAATTACGATAACTGTGTTTCCGCCCTCGACAAGCTTGTTGAGAACCTCGCTGAGCTTGTGAACGTCGGCGATATGAAGTCCCGTGGTCGGCTCGTCAAGAATATAAACCGTCTTGCCCGTGCTGCGCTTCGCAAGCTCCGTCGCAAGCTTCACGCGCTGAGCTTCGCCGCCCGAGAGCGTTGTCGCAGGCTGACCGATTTTGATATAACCCAAGCCTACTTCATAAAGAGTCTGGAGCTTACGCTGGATTTTGGGAATGTTCTTGAAAAATTCGAGTCCTTCCTCTACTGTCATTTCGAGCACGTCGTGAATTGACTTGCCCTTGTACTTGACTTCAAGGGTTTCACGGTTGTATCTGCGGCCCTTGCACACGTCGCACGGAACGTAGACGTCAGGCAAAAAGTGCATTTCTATTTTAATGATACCGTCGCCCTGGCACGCTTCGCAGCGACCGCCCTTGACGTTAAAGGAGAAGCGGCTCTGACTGTAACCGCGCATTTTGGATTCGGAAGTAGTCGCAAAAAGAGAGCGGATATCAGTGAAAACGCCTGTATATGTCGCGGGGTTGCTTCGCGGAGTTCTGCCAATCGGACTCTGGTTAATGTTGATTACCTTGTCGAGGTGTTCAAGTCCCTTGACAGATTTGTGCATACCCGCGGTGGTTTTTGCTCCATTCAGCTCTGCCGCAAGCTTCTTGTAGAGAATCTCATTTACAAGCGAGCTTTTGCCCGAGCCCGAAACACCTGTGACGCAGATAAATTTCCCTAAAGGAAATTTAACATCTATGCCTTTCAGATTATTCTGAGCTGCTTTCTTGACTTCGAGGAAAAGTCCGTTGCCCTTGCGGCGCTTTTTGGGTGTGGGGATTTTTCTCGCTCCGCTGAGATACTGACCTGTGATTGAATTTTCACAAGCCTTGATATCCTCGACGGTACCCTCGGCGACGACCTCACCGCCGTGAATTCCCGCTCCAGGTCCGATATCCACGATATGGTCGGCGGCATACATAGTGTCCTCGTCGTGCTCAACCACGATAACCGTGTTGCCGACGTCGCGCAGCTGCTTAAGCGTATTGAGGAGCTTTTCATTATCTCTCTGGTGAAGTCCGATTGACGGCTCGTCGAGTACATACATAACGCCCATAAGTGAGGAACCAATCTGAGTCGCGAGTCGGATTCGCTGGCTTTCGCCGCCCGAAAGCGTTCCGCTTGAACGCGAGAGCGTGAGGTAGCCGAGACCCACGCTGCTGAGGAAGTTGAGCCTGTCTCTGATTTCCTTGAAAATCGCTTTACCGATAAACCTTTCACGCTCGGTAAGATTTGAGGTTTTGATAAACTCGAGCGCATTGATTACAGGCATATCGCAGAATTCAGAGATATTAAGACCTCCGACAGTGACCGCAAGGCTAGCTTTTGAGAGCCTTCTGCCGCCGCATTCGTCACAAGGAATTTCCGCCATATATCGCTGGATTTCGTCTTTTGCCCACGCGCTTGACGTCTCACGGAAACGTCGCTCAAGGTTATTGATGATTCCCTCAAACGGACGCGTCATAACGCGCGTGTCGCCGAACGGCATTTTGCGGACAAGCTTGATTTCCTCGCCGTTTGTGCCGTAAAGCAGAATGTTTATAATCTTCTCGGGGAGTTCTCCCAAGGGTGTATCAAGTGAAAAGTTGTATTTTTCGGCAAGCGCTTCCATATACATAAGAGCAATTGTATTGCCCTCCATAGCCCAGCCGCTTCCCTTTAAGCCGCCCTGTGAAATACTGAGCTCAGGGTCTGGGATAATCAGTCTCGGGTCAACCTTGAGGAAAACTCCGAGACCTGTGCACTTGGGACAGGCTCCGAATGGATTGTTGAACGAGAACATTCTCGGGGCGAGCTCGTCCACGCTCACACCGTGCTCGGGGCAGGCGTAGTTCTGCGAGAAGGTCATATCCTCACCGCCGATTACGTTGACCGTGATAAGACCCGAAGCAAGCTTCGACGCGGTCTCGACCGAATCGGCAAGACGCGAACGGATACCGTCCTTGATAACAAGACGGTCAACAACAATATCAACAGTATGCTTCTTATTCTTTTCAAGCTCTATTTTTTCGGACAAATCGTATATTTCTCCGTCAACCCTTACGCGGACAAAGCCCGACTTTCTCGCTCTCTCAAACTCCTTCTGCTGAGTGCCTTTTCTGCCTCTGACGATAGGAGCCATAATCTGGATTTTGGTTCCGTCCTCGAGGCCGAGCACGCTGTCGACAATCTGGTCAACGCTCTGCTGGGTAATTTCACGACCGCAGACGGGACAGTGCGGAATACCGATTCTTGCGAAAAGAAGTCGAAGATAGTCGTAAATCTCCGTTACCGTTCCGACGGTTGAACGCGGATTGTGCGAGGTGGTTTTCTGGTCAATTGAAATCGCGGGAGAAAGCCCCTGGATTTCATCAACATCGGGTTTGTTAGACTGACCGAGGAACATTCTCGCGTAGGAGCTGAGGCTCTCGACATAGCGTCTCTGACCCTCTGCGTAGATTGTATCAAACGCAAGCGAGCTTTTGCCCGAGCCCGAAAGTCCCGTAATAACAACAAGCTTGTCACGCGGGATTGTTACGTTTATGTTTTTAAGATTATGCTGGCGTGCGCCTTTTACGATAATACTCTTTGACATAATTACTCCAATAAAAATATGATAGATATATTTTATCATTTGTACGAAAAAAAGCAAGAGGTTTGAACCTAATTAATTATGCTTTTTATTACCAGTATAGCATATATTATTTGTGTCAATCCATAATATAACCGAGGTGATGAAAATGATTAATAACGACGATTTCGAGGATTATCCGATTGACCTTGATTTAGACAGATACGGCGTAGGCGCTTCGGCATATGACTGCACGGGTCTAATTCCAAAGGCTCCGCAGTCTGACGACGAGGAAGAAGCGTACGAGGAAATTTACCCCTACAGAGGGACGGAAGAATAAAACAGAACGACCCCCTATTGTCGACTGGGGGTCGTTCCGTTTCCAATGAGAATGATCTATATTACGGGGAAAACCGTAATAAGCTTAGATTACATAAATGCCGAGAAATCAGCGAGTGTGCTGTAGAGCTGGTCTACGTTGTCGTTCTTACCTGTGGTGGAAGCCGCAGTGTGAACCTCTGTAGAAGAACAGAGCACGTCAACCTTTGTTAATTCCTCAACTGTAATTACAGGAGAAGTATATAAAGTTTTCATAGTCGCATCTCCTCCTTATCAAAATGCAGCAAGAATGCCGTCGTAGGACTTATATGTAGAATAGAATGTTCCATTCTTTACATAATAG
>ONAL01000015.1 GCA_900315785.1 uncultured Eubacteriales bacterium | reverse complement strand
ACGGGCTGCTTTCTCCTTCTGATGTTCGGCGTTTTTCCGCTGTTTTTCACAGACCGGTATTCAAATATACGTCACGACAAATACAGCTTTTTCCTCGCCACGACAGCCGCTCTGACGGTTGCGGGTATTCTCTGTCTTGTGCTTGACAGGGGAAAGATAAGGGACTTTCTGCGTCTGAGCGTTACCGATATTTCGCTGCTTTCCCTGCTTGTCGTGATGACGGTTTCCACGCTTTTGTCTGACCATTCTCAGGACAGCTTCACGGGAAATCAGGGCAGAAACTGCGGCCTGCTTCTGTATATCGCTTTTCTGCTTTGCTACTTCTTTGTGTCGAGATTTTACGAAAAAAGCGAGCTCGTTTTTATTGTGTTCGCGGCTTCGTCGGCGGTTGTTTTTGCCCTCTGTATTCTCAACTTTTTCGGGCTTGACCCGCTCAATATGTACGCGGATTATCCCGCGTATGTGAGGGACGATTTCACCTCGACAATCGGTAACAAAAACCTGATGTCGTGCTTCTGCTGTCTCTGCGTTCCCGCGTTTCTGGTGCTCTTTTTTATCAGAAAAACTGCGGTCAGATTCTTCTATCTGTTCGTCTGCGTTCTGGGCTTTGCCGCGCTGATTTGCGCCGACAGCTCGAGCGGAATTCTCGGAATTGTCCCGACGCTCGCGTTCGCGCTTTTGTACAGATTCAGAGCGAATAAAAAGCTGTTTCGGGGATTGATAATCGCGCTTGCCGCGGCTCTTTTGTGCCTGTGTATCGCGTTCTGTTACTTCACGTTTTTTGACGTGAAAACACCGCTCGGCGGCTTTTTTCGATTCTTCCGATTCAATGCTAAATGGGGAACGCACAGGGGCTATATCTGGCTGAAATCGTTCGAGATTTTCAAGAGCTTCGGGTTCAAGAATATCCTCTTCGGCTGCGGTCCCGACACGTTCTACAGCGCTTTCGCGCCGTACTTCTCGGAGCTTCAAAGGCTCTTCGGGGACGCTTCCGCTAACTGCGCTCACAACGAGCTTTTGAACTATCTGATTACGACTGGAATTTTCGGGCTTTCCGCATATCTTGCGCTCATTTCCTCGGCGGTTTTAAGGGGAGTGAAGCGTGCGGAAAAATCCCCCGAAGTCCTGATTTTCACGCTCCCGATAATCTGCTGTTTCTGCCAGAGCCTTGTGAATATCGCGACTCCGATAACGACGCCGCTGCTCTTTATCTTCATAGCGTTAGCTGAAAACTCGGCGCGAAAAACTTAATAATTATTTACAGAGGTCGGCTTAACTTCGGGTGAGCCGACCTCAGTTTACAAAAAACACGAAAAGTACATACGATTTCGGTTGCTATATAATCGGTTTTGTGGTATAATCTACGCTGTAATATTGGGTAACTATGTAAAGGAGCGGACAAATTGGTTATTCTGGGAA
The DNA here is from genome assembly GCA_900315785.1 of uncultured Eubacteriales bacterium. Taxonomy (GTDB): domain Bacteria; phylum Bacillota; class Clostridia; order Oscillospirales; family Acutalibacteraceae; genus Ruminococcoides. The sequence continues at coordinate 36,134 of ONAL01000015.1, read as the reverse complement.
TCGACCCCGGTTACGCTATCGTAGGCTGGGGCTTGGTAGAATACAAAAATAACTCGTTTTCACCGCTTCGTTACGGAGCTATCACCACCGACGCGGAGATGGACTTCAACGAGCGTCTCGAGGTTATCTTTGACGACCTCAACGAGATTATCGAAGCCTTCAAGCCCGAGGCGATGGCGATAGAAAAGCTCTATTTTGCTACCAACCAGAAAACGGCGATTATGGTTGCCGAGGCGAGGGGAGTAATCCTGCTTTCGGCAAAGCGTAAGGGACTGCCGATTTACGAGTATACGCCCTTACAGGTCAAAACAGCCGTTACGGGCTACGGCAAGGCTAAGAAGCCGCAGGTTATGGAGATGACCCGAAGGCTTTTGAAGCTTCCGACCGTTCCTAAGCCCGACGATACAGCCGACGCTCTCGCGATTGCTCTGACGCATATTCAGGCGGCAGGCAGCGAGGTCAGGCAAAAGCTTTACAGAGAGGGGAAGATTTAGTGTATTACAGCGTCCGCGGCGAGGTTATCCACCTCGGAACAGGCTTTGCCGTCGTCGAGTGCGGCGGTGTGGGGTACAAGTGCCTCACGACAATCAATACGCAGAAGAATCTTGCGGTAGGCTCTCAGGCTAAGCTTTACACATATCTCAGTGTTCGCGAGGACGCTATGGAGCTTTTTGGTTTTTATTCCGAAGAAGAATTAAACGCTTACAAAACCCTTATCGGAGTAAGCGGAGTTGGTCCCAAGGTTGGGCTCGCGATTCTCTCGGCAATGAGCCCTCAGCAGCTTTCTCTGGCTATCGCTTCGGGCGATGTCAAGACAATCACGCTTGCTCAGGGTGTCGGCAAGAAGCTCGCTCAGCGCCTTATCCTTGAGCTCAAGGATAAGTTCAACTTCGGCTCGTCCGAGGACTTCTCAGCCTCGGGCCCGGGACAGGTTGTCACGGTTTCCGCTGGCAACGTTCCCAAGGCAATCGAAGCGCTCTCGGTGCTCGGCTATTCGTCAGCCGACGTGTCGCCGTTTATCTCGACGCTCGACCCGACGCTTCCCGTTGAACAGCTTATCGGCGAAACGCTCAAAATGATGGGACGCAAGTAATTTTACAGAGGACAAAAATGAGTATAGAATATTCAGATGAATTTGATTTTGAAAACAGAATAGTCGATACCTCGTCGATTCCCGAGGACGCTGCCGACGGCGAAAACCCTCTGAGACCGAAAACCCTCGACGACTACATAGGTCAGGAGACGGTCAAGGAGAATCTGAGGATTTTTATCGACGCGGCAAAGCAGAGGGGCGAAAGCCTCGACCACGTTCTGCTCTACGGACCGCCCGGTCTGGGCAAGACCACGCTCTCGGGAATTATCGCGAACGAGCTCGGAGTTTCCGTGAGGATTACCTCGGGACCCGCGATTGAAAAGCCCGGCGACCTCGCCTCGCTTCTCACAAATCTCAGTCAGGGCGACGTGCTCTTTATCGACGAAATCCACCGTCTCAGCCGAGCGGTTGAGGAAATCCTCTATCCCTCGATGGAGGACTTCGCGATAGATATCATCACGGGCAAGGGTCAGATGGCGACCTCGTATCATCTGCCGCTCCCGAAGTTCACGCTTGTCGGCGCGACCACCAGAGCGGGACAGCTCACAGCTCCGCTTCGCGACCGTTTCGGCGTAGTTCTCAGACTGGAGCTCTACACGCCCGAGGAGCTCGCTCGGATTGTCGAGCGGAGCGCGGGTATTCTCGGTATAAGGATTGAGCACGACGGCGCTCTGGAAATCGCCTCGCGTTCGCGCGGAACGCCCCGAATCGCAAACCGCTTCTTAAAGCGCGTCAGAGACTTTGCGCAGGTGCTTTCCGACGGCGTAATCACCCTCGAGACGGCGAGAATCGCGCTCGAAAGGCTCGGTGTTGACGAGCTCGGTCTCGACAACAACGACAGGCGAATGCTCGAGGCAATCGTCAAGTTCTACAACGGCGGTCCCGTGGGTCTCGAGACTCTCGCGGCGGCAATCGGCGAAGAGTCGGTCACAATCGAGGACGTTTACGAGCCGTACCTTATGCAGATAGGCTTTCTCAGCCGCACGCCGAGAGGACGCTGCATAACCGCTAAGGCTTGCGAGCACCTCGGACTTCCGTTCCCCAAGGGCACGGCGGTCACTCCGCAGCCGACGCTGTTTAACGATTAAGTAAGAAAGGCTGATACAATGAGAGCCAGCGATAACTGGAAGGATTACGAGCTCATTGACTGCTCCGACGGTGAAAGACTGGAGCGCTGGGGCAATATAATCCTTATCAGACCCGACCCTCAGATAATCTGGAGCTCGGGAAAGAAAAATCCTCTCTGGAGGAACGCTCACGCGCGCTATCACCGCTCTAACAAGGGCGGCGGCAGCTGGGAAATGTACAAGAAGGTTCCCGACAGCTGGAGCGTAAGGTTCAGAAACCTTGAGTTTAACGTAAAGCCCATGGGCTTTAAGCATACGGGAGTTTTTCCCGAACAGGCGATTAACTGGGAGTGGGCGAGCGAAAAAATCCGCTCGGAGAACCGCCCGATGAACGTCCTCAACCTCTTTGGTTATACGGGCTGCGCCACGCTTGCGTGTCTCGACGCGGGCGCCAAGGTGTGCCATGTGGACGCGAGCAAGGGAATGGTCAACTGGGCAAAGGAAAACGCCCAGAGCTCACACCTCGCGGACAAGCCCGTCAGATGGCTTGTCGACGACTGCGTCAAGTTCGTTCAGCGCGAAATCAGACGCGGCAACAAATATGACGGTATCATTATGGATCCGCCGTCCTACGGCAGAGGCCCCGGCGGTGAGGTCTGGAAGATAGAAGAAAAACTTTATTCTTTTATGGAATTATGCATTCAGGTGCTTTCGGACAATCCGTCCTTCCTGATTCTCAATTCCTACACGACGGGACTCTCTCCCGCGGTTATGGAGTATCTTTTGAACGTACAGCTCGTCTCAAGGTTCGGCGGGCGTGTAAGCTCGGATGAAATCGGGCTTAAAGTAACAGAGTCGGGGCTTTGTCTGCCCTGCGGCTCAACGGTAATTTGGGAGAAATAAATGAGTTTTATCACGGCTGAAAATTTAAGATTTTCATACGACGACGAGAACAGAAACGTCCTCGACGGCGTAAGCCTCAAGGTGGAAAAGGGCGAGTTTGTAGCCCTGCTCGGTCACAACGGCTGCGGCAAATCCACCGTTTCAAAAATGCTTAACGCCATGCTGCTTCCCGACGAGGGAGTTGTTATGGTGGACAAAATGATAACCTCCGATGAGGAGATGACCTTCGAGATAAGGCGCAACGTCGGTCTGGTGCTCCAGAACCCCGACAACCAGCTTGTCGCGAGCGTCATCGAGGAGGACGTAGCCTTCGGACCCGAGAACCTCGGTATTGAGCCCTCGGAAATCCGAAAGAGGGTGGACGACGCGCTGAGAACCGTCGGTATGTACGAGTACCGCACGCACGCGCCGCACAAGCTCTCGGGCGGTCAGAAGCAGCGTGTAGCGATTGCGGGAATCCTCGCAATGCAGCCCTCGTGCGTGGTTTTTGACGAGCCCACCGCAATGCTCGACCCCAGCGGCAGGGAAGAGGTTATGAACACAATCGCCGCGCTCAAGGCAAAGGGCATAACCGTTGTCCTGATTACCCACTATATGAACGAGGCGGTTCAGGCAGACAGGGTAATCGTTATGAACAGCGGCAGGGTGCTTATCGAGGGCAAGCCCGACGAGGTTTTCTCCAAAGTGAGCCTGCTCAAAAAGCATTCGCTCGACGTCCCTCAGGCGACGGAGCTTGCCTACAAGCTCGTCGGAGCGGGCGTGCATTGTGATAAAATGCCCCTCACAACCGAGGAGTGCGTAGGTTTTCTTGAGGAGGTGCTCGGCAAATGAGTATTATCGAAGCCAAGAACCTCTGCTTTACCTACGGTATCAACACGCCGTTTGAGAAAAAGGCGGTCAAGGACATAAACCTCAGCGTAAACGAGGGCGAGGTAATCGGACTTATCGGTCACACGGGCTCGGGCAAGAGCACCTTCGCTCAGATGCTCAACGGACTTATCCGTCCGACCTCGGGACAGGTTCTGCTCGACGGCAGAGACATCTGGGAAAACCCCAAGGAAATCCGTAAAATCCGATTCCGTGTGGGAATGGTTTTCCAGTACCCCGAGTATCAGCTCTTTGACGAAACGGTATACAAGGATATCTCGTTCGGACCCCGCAACAAGGGAATGAACGGGGATGAAATAGACAAGACGGTCAGAAAAGCGGCGAAGTTTGTCGGACTATCGGACAAGCTTCTGCAAAAATCTCCGTTTGATTTGTCGGGCGGTGAAAAGCGCAGAGCCGCAATCGCGGGCGTAATCGCTATGGACCCCGACGTTCTGGTGCTCGACGAGCCCACGGCGGGGCTTGACCCCAAGGGTCGCGACCTTCTGCTCGCTCAGATTATGCAGTACCACAACGAAAGAAAGAACACTATCTTCATAGTTTCCCACAGTATGGAGGATATTTCCCGAATAGCCGACAGGATTATGGTTATGAACAAGGGAAACCTCGAGATGTTCGACACTCCGAGAAAGGTTTTCAGCGAGGTCGAAAAGCTCGAGAGTATGGGACTGAGGGTTCCTCAGGTCACCAAGATTATGATGCTTCTCAGGGAAAAGGGCTATGATATCCCCGACGGTATCCTCACCGTCGAACAGGCTCTATACGAGGTAGTCAATCTGCTCAAGAGGGAGGGAAAGCTATGATTCGCGACGTAACACTCGGTCAGTTTATGCCTGGCAAGGGCGTTATCCACAGAATGGACCCGAGAGTCAAGATTGTGCTGCTAATCGCCTTTATCGTGTTCATATTCTGCACCTTCAACTTTTTCGCTCTCGGAGTTTGCACCGCGGCGATTATCACCGCGATTGTCCTCTCCGACGTTCCCTTCAAAATGTACTTGAAGAGCCTCAAGGTGATTATCGTCATTATCCTTATCACCTCGCTGCTCAATATCTTTTACGGAACGGGCGACCCGATATTCCAGCTCGGTTTTCTGAAAATCACGCTCGCGGGCGTGTACAGGGCGATTTTCGTCTCGGTAAGAATTGTGTGCCTTATCCTGATAAGCTCCTGCCTTACCTTCACAACCTCGCCGACTGATTTGACCGACGCTATCGAGAGGCTGATGAAGCCGCTCAAGGTTTTCCATATCAAGGTTCACGAAATCGCGATGATGATGACAATCGCGCTGAGATTCGTTCCCACGCTGCTCGAGGAAACCGACAAGATTATGTCGGCTCAGAAGGCGAGGGGAGCCGATATGGAATCAGGCGGAATGATTAAGAAAATCAAGGCTATGACGCCCGTGCTTATTCCGCTGTTTGTGTCCGCGTTCAGACGAGCCTACGAGCTCGCGGTAGCTATGGAATGCCGCTGTTACCGCGGCGGAGACGGACGAACAAGAATGAAAACTCTCCATATGAAGCCGCTCGACTTCGGTTGCGTGGGCTTCGCGGCGGCAGTTCTCGCAGGAATTATTTTATGCAACATCTTTCTACCCGCAGTGATTTGAGAAATCTTCTGATAACAATTTCATACGACGGCAGGAACTTTCACGGCTGGCAGATTCAGCAAAACGGCATTACCGTTCAAGAGGTTTTTCAGAACGCGCTCAGGACGATAGTCGGCGAGTTTTACGACCTCAAGGGCTGCAGCAGAACCGACAGCGGAGTTCACGCGAATATGTACTGCATAAGCGTGCGGATTGCTCATCCGATACCGCCTGAACGGCTCAAAGCGGCGCTCAACCGCTGGCTGCCGAGCGAGGTTGTGTGCCTCAGCGTAAAGCCTGTTGATGACGGCTTCCACGCCCGTTACGCGTGCAGAAGCAAGCAGTATGTTTATAAAATCTGGAACAGCGATACGCGCAATCCCTTTCTCAACGGCTACGCGCTGTTCTACCGATATCCGCTCGACGCGGAAGCGCTCAACAAAGCGGCTCAGGCGTACGTCGGCAGCCACGACTTCACCTCGTTCTGTACATCGGACAAGCGCGAGATGGGCGATATGACCCGAAACGTCAAGCTCTTTGAGGTGAAGCGCGACGGCAACCTCGTCACAATGACCGTCGAAGCGGACGGATTTCTCTACAATATGGTCAGGATAATGGTCGGAACTCTCCTCGGAGCAGCTCAGGGCAAAATCGCTCCCGACTCAATCCCCGACATAATCAATAAAAAAGACCGCTCGGCGGCAGGCGTAACGGCTCCCGCGTGCGGACTGTATCTGAATAAGGTTAATTATTGAGGAAGTTTTATATGAAAATTAAGAAAGGACAGCGCTACAGCGTCCAGAATGTAGAAAAAAGAAAAAAGCCCAAGCGCGAGGTCTTGAGCTACGAGGATGTTCCCCTCGACGAACCGAGCTCCGACAACGTCGAAATCTCAAAAACGGCGGTCAAGCGGATTATCATCGTCGTCGTGATTATGCTCGTTCTGGGACTTGTCGTGTTTGCAATCGCAAACCGCGATAACCTCACTCCCGAAAAGATTTCAAACTGGGTCAAGTATGATTTGCTCGGCTCCAGCGATACGGGCTATCCCGTCAAGATTATCGGCACCAACGTCAACGACAACAACTTTGTCTGCGACAGCGGCGTGGCTTATGTTTCCGACACGGCTTATGTGAGTCTGAGCTCTGAGGGCAACGAGCTTTGCTACAACCGTCACAGCTTCTCAAAACCGATTATCAACACCGACGGCGAGAAGGTTCTCGTCTATAACCTCGGCGGCAGCGGCTACGCTGTCGGCGACAAGAAGAAGCTCAGCGCGGTTCAGACCACCAAGGACGAAAAATACATCTATACAGGCGACGTCGCGACGAACGGTTATTACTGTATCGTCAGCGAGACCAACGGCTATCTCTCAAAGATTTTCGTCTACAACGCCGACAACGAACAGGTCTTTGCCTATTCCTTCGCGGATTACTATATCAACGCGGTTGCGCTCAATAACACGGGAACAGGCTGCGTAGCCTGCGGCGTTACGGGCGACAACGGCAGCCTTTCGTCAATCGCCTATGTGCTTGATTTTGAAAAGGAAGAGCCTGTCGCGACTTATTCTCTCGACGAAAACACCGTCTATGACGTCAAATATCTGACCTCAAGCAAGGTTTGCATTGTGGCTTCGGGCTCCGCGTTCACGCTCGATATCGGCAGCGGAAACCTCAAGCAGATTGATTACGGCAGTATGACGCTGACGGCTTATGATATCGACTGCGACACCGACTGCCTTGTGCTTTCGCTCTCACGAAGCGGCGACGGCAGACTCTGCTCGATTCAGTACATCAATTCCGACGGCAAGCCGATTAAGGTCATCGACACCAAGCGTTCAATCGAATCAATCAGCCTGTACAAGAACAGGATTGCGATTCTCGACGCGGGCGAATGCTGTCTCTATGATACCGAGGGAAAGGGTCTCGGCAAATCCGACGCGGGCACGGGCGCAAAGTCCGTAAGGCTCGAGGATTTGAACAGAGCCTACGTGCTCGGAATCAATGAAATAAGAAAGATAACAGAGTTTAAATGATACTTGATATAATAATGATAGCGATTGTCGCGCTGTTTCTGTTCATCGGACTCAGGCGCGGAATCGCGAAAACGCTTTACGGACTCGCAAGCATTGTGCTCTCGGGAATTCTGGCGTATTTCTCGGGACGGTTCTTTGCGAATCTGCTCTACAAAAATCTGATTTACAAGTCAATCAGCGAAGGAGTAACAAACGCGGTCTCAAACACCGCACACAGCTCCGAAAGCGTCGCTCAGGGAGTGCTCGACGGCATACCCGATTTCTTCTCGGGAATCCTCTCGATGTTCGGAATCTCAGGCAAAACGCTCTCGACCTCGATAGACGTGAAGTCCTCAAGCGAGGCGATTACCTCGTCAATCAATTCCGTCGTCGCGCCGATTATTGTGTCGGTGTTCAGCGCGCTGTTTATTATCGTGCTGTTTCTGATATTCCTTCTGCTCTTCAAGCTTCTGGGACGTCACATTCTCAGGCTCTTTGAGCTCCCGGTTATCCGCTGGATAAACGCTTTTCTCGGCGGAGTGTTCGGTCTCGGCGAGGGTGTTGTCCTCGTATTCGCGGCGATAATCGTTCTTCGTATGGTGCTGCCGCTCTGCGAGCACCCGTTCATTACGAACGATATGATAAACTCGTCGTACTTGTTCAAAACTATCTATAACTCGGGCTTTGCAAGCCTGATTACAAACGTGGTAAATTAGGGTAATTTTACAGAAAACAGGTGATGGAGATGGTTAGTAAATTTAATCTCAGGGATTTGGGCACGATACCGAATCTGCTCTCATTATTCCGAATTGTTCTGATAATTCCTTTTATAATCTTTTTTCTCCAAGGGAATTATATTGCGGCGGTAATAATGATAATCCTCTCGGGAATCTCGGACGCGCTCGACGGCTTTATCGCCCGACGCTTCAACCAGATAACCGATATCGGCAAGCTGCTTGACCCTCTGGCGGACAAGCTCACGCTCATAGCGATTATGATATGTATTCTCGTGCTGTTTCCGATTGTTATGCCCGTCGTTATTGTCCTCATCTTAAAGGACGTGATTATGATGATAGGCGCGTCCCACCTTCTCAAGAAGAACGTCAAGCCCCCCGCGGCGAAGTGGTACGGCAAGCTCAGCACCATAATGTTCTATTTTTCAGTCAGCCTAATAGTATTTTTAAAGGCGGTTTATAAATTTGAAAGCCCGATTCTCTCTCTTGTGCTTTTGGGAGCAACGGCGGCTATGATGATTTTCTCGCTTGTAAAATATTTTTTGATATTCAAGGAGCTCAACAGCTCCGAAAAGGAGTAATATATGTTATGCAGTAAATGCGGAAAGCGACCCGCGGTCGTTTTCGTTTCACAGAACAATCCCTCTTCCGACGCGCCTACGACAGGCTATTGCCTGACCTGCGCCAAGGAGCTCGGAATCAAGCCCGTCGAGGACTTAATCCGAAAAATGGGTCTCACAGACGAGGACCTCGAAACCGTTCAGGACCAGATGAACGCGCTTCTCACCGACGACGGTATGAAGGACCTCATGCAGAATATGAACGTCGACAACCTTGCCGAGCAGATGGAGGAATTCAACGAGCAGGCTGAGGACAACGGCGACTTCACCCCGGGCGGAGCTCCTGTTTTTCCGTTCTTCAACAACCTCTTCGGCGGCAACACCGACAAGGGTTCCAAGGAAGGCGGCGAACGCCGTGAGCGGGGAAGAGACAGGCGCAAGAGCTCCAAGAACGACAAGAAGCGCAAGCACCTCAACCTCTACTGTGAGAACCTCACAGGCAAGGCTCGCGAGGGCAGAATCGATAACATCATCGGACGTGACAAGGAGATTGAGCGCGTAGTTCAGATTCTTTCACGCCGCACCAAGAACAACCCCTGCTTAATCGGTGAACCGGGCGTAGGTAAAACCGCAATCGCCGAGGGTCTGGCGCTCAGAATTGCTTCGGGCAACGTTCCGCTCAGACTTCTCGACAAGGAGATTTATCTCCTCGACCTCACCTCTCTCGTAGCGGGCACTCAGTTCAGAGGTCAGTTCGAGAGCCGTATCAAGGGTCTTACCCAGGAGATTAAGGAAGCGGGCAACATCATCCTCTTTATCGACGAGGTTCACAACCTTGTCGGCGCAGGCGACGGCAGTGAGGGCACAATGAACGCCGCCAATATCCTCAAGCCCGCGCTCTCACGCGGCGAGGTTCAGGTTATCGGCGCGACAACCTTCAACGAGTACAGAAAGTACATCGAGAAGGATTCAGCTCTCGAAAGACGTTTCCAGCCCGTTAAGGTCGCGGAGCCGTCAATTGCCGATACAATCGAGGTTTTACGCGGAGTAAAGAGCTACTACGAGCTTCACCACCGTGTTTCCGTCAGCGACGACGCTGTCAGGAAAATCGTGGTTCTCTCCGAGAGATACATCAACGACCGTTTCCTTCCCGACAAGGCGATTGACCTTCTCGACGAAAGCTGCGCTTGCGCGGCTCTTCGCAACAAGGAGATGGAGCGCTACGACAAGCTCAACATCGAGAAGAGAAACTACTCATCTCTTATGGAAGAGCTCGAGAACGAGGAAGAAATCGACTACGAAAAGCTCGCCGAGGTTCGTTCGGATATCGCAAAGGTAGACCAGCAGCTCGCCGAGATTGATATGGACAAGGTCAACGCTCCCGTAACCGAGGAGGATATCGCCAAGGTTATCGAGCTCTGGACGGGCATTCCGTCGAGCCGAATTCGTGAAAACGAGCTCTCAAAGCTCGCCGAGATCGACAAGGAGCTCAAGAAAAAGATTATCGGTCAGGACGAGGCTGTCGACGCTCTCGCCGCCGCAATCAGACGCAGCAGAGTTCAGATAAGTCCGCGCCGCCGTCCCGCTTCGTTCATCTTTGTGGGTCCCACAGGCGTCGGCAAAACCGAGCTTGTAAAGGTGCTTTCACAGCAGCTTTTTGATACACCCGAAACACTCATCAGACTTGATATGTCCGAGTTTATGGAGAAGCACTCAGTCTCCAAGATTATCGGTTCTCCTCCCGGATATGTCGGCTATGACGAGGCTGGTCAGGTGACCGAGAAGGTTCGCCGCCGTCCTTATTCCGTGCTCCTCTTCGACGAGATTGAGAAGGCGCACCCCGATGTGCTCAATATCCTTCTCCAGATTCTCGACGAGGGCAGAGTAACCGACGCCCACGGCAGAAGCGTAAACTTTGAGAACACGGTCATCGTTATGACCTCGAACGCGGGCTCCGAGCGCAAGGAGAATGTTCTCGGCTTCGGCACTCAGGAAAGAGATATCAACCGCGAAAAGGCTCTCAAGGGTCTTCAGGAGTTCCTCCGTCCCGAGTTTATCGCCAGAGTTGACGAGGTTATTGTTTTCGGCAGTCTTACCGCCGAAAACTACAAGGCTATTGCCGAGCTTATGCTCTCCGAATACACCGAGCCTCTCGGTGAAAAGGGTATCCGCCTGACCTATGACAGCGAGGTCTGCGCATTTATCGCCGACAAGGCGGCTAACGGCAAGAGCGGAGCGCGCGACCTTCGCAACTTTATCCGCAAGAACATTGAGGATAAGATCACGAACGAGATTATCGCGCGTCGCGACGGCGAAATCGCGGGCGTTCACGTTCGCGTTGAGAACGACGAAATCAAGCTTGATATAATCTAAAACGAGGTAAAAAATGTCCAGAGAATATAAAATCAGAACCAAAAACCCGAACGTGTTTCTGCGCGTAACAAAGGGTCATTTTGCGACAATGCACAGCCACACAAACTACTACATCGACGTTACCACTCAGAAAAACCGTCTTTCCGAGGCAAAGGCGGTTGCCCGTGAGATGGTGTCGGCGTATCAGGCGAACACAATCGTCGATACAATCCTCTGCCTTGACGGCACCGAGGTAATAGGCGCGTTCCTCGCCGAGGAGCTCACCAAGGATAACTACATCAACCTCAACGCTCACCAGACAATCTACGTCGTGTCGCCCGAGTTTGTCGGCGGCGGTCAGATGATTTTCCGCGACAACCTCACTCCGACGCTCGCAGGCAAGCACGTGCTTATCCTCACGGCTTCCGTCACAACAGGTAAGAGCGCGCTCGCCGCAATCGACGCTATCAAGTATTACGGCGGAATCGTCGTCGGCGTGTCCGCGATTTTCGCGACAGTTAGGGAGTGCGACGGACACCCCGTTCACTCAATCTTTGACCCGAACGACCTCGGCGATTACCAGAGCTACAAGCCTCACCAGTGCCCGTTCTGCCAGAGTGGCAAGAAGATACAAGCCCTCGTAAACAGCTTCGGCTATTCGGCATTGTGATTATGTAAATGTAAAAGGTTGACTTGCAAAAGTCAACCTTTTATTGCTCTGTGTGAATAGTTGGGGTAAAGCCAAATAAAATGAAATAATGAGTAAAGACAAGCGATGGCTAAAAAGCTGTCACTTGTTTGTTGTTAATAGAGAATTGATCAGAAAAGATATGAAGAATCCGGTTTCTTAATCGTAAATAAATATGATAACCCATGATTTGACTTCCGTTGACATGTTATATGCTGTAAACACAAAAAAAGAACCGGCTGCGACAAAATCGCCCGGTTTTGCAAATGAATTGCTCCCCGTTACCAGTTCTACAATTAGTATATCCAATTTACTCGAACTTGTCAATAGATATTATCCAGATGTTATTTCAAAAGATGTGTTAAATCATTTCGGGAGAAAAGATAGACCAAAATCAGAATTGAGTGATGATATTAAATATCAAGACCGCGACGGCGGCTCCGAGAGCAATAAAAAAAGCTCCTCACAGAATGTGAAGGAGCAGACTAAATATCAGTTACGAAAGGATATTGATGGTGAAACTTTCGTAGATGTAGATAGTGATATTATCAAAGAATCTGACGGAAGAAGTATTGCTTCGGTAATAGCTGAGATAATAAAAAATAAATTTAATAATTTGATTGAAACTAACAATCAATTAATTCGAATAAACGCAACAACAAATCGTGAGTGGAGACGTTCAAACGATGCTATAAATCTATTAAAACGCTCACCAGCTGTATATAATGATAAAATCAAATCTATCGCCAATGCAGATGAACTGTTAACAGCGGCAAAAAAATGGGTTGGAGAACAAAAGTATCATAAAAAAAGCAGTAATAAATTCGTTGAATTTGCTCGTGTAAATAATAATGGTTATAATGTTGCCAAAACAACAGACGGAAGGAGCATTTTATACGATATAAATAAAATAAAAAACATCGGGCACGGCGTCGTGTCCTCAAATGTCAAAAGCGAAAAAACTAACGACAAGAGGGACTCGCACATAAATCCCAATGTTTCTACAGGTAGAATATCACAATTTAACGCAAATGTCAACGGTTCTAATACAAAGGTTAGAGACCGCAACACCGCTCAAATTGATAAAGATTATATGTCTGCAGTTAAGCGCGGCGACCTCGTCGAACAGCTCGCAAGGGAGAACCCGAGTCTCAGGGCAAAGCTTAAAAAGCTCCTTGACAAGGTTATATCCGCTATCAGGAGCTTACGTGACCGAATCAGAGATAACTACGGAGCGACGAACGCCTACGCCGCTGAGCTTGACCTGAAGCTTCAGGAACTCAACAAAGCGCGCGCCGATATCCTCGCGAAGTGGGAAGCAGCGGTAAAAGAGGGTATCAAGACCCAGAACGCCCGTACCGCCGCCCCCGAGAGTAATAAAAAAGGCTCCTCACAGAATGTGAAGGAGCAGGCGCGTTATGCAAAACAAGGCGGTGCATTTTTTAATGCCTTAACTGGAGCAGAATGGATAAAATATAATCATTCAATTACTACAGGTGTTGATGCAGGTTTGAGAGTGAGTGAAAACTCAATCCTAGTTGAATGTGAGAATAATAGCGAGTATCAGTACAAGTTTGTTATATATGATAATACTTTTGCAGAAAAGCCGATTAAAAGTATTTACGCAATTGGAAATATAGACTATAATAATTATGAAGCAAAAGAAATAGCTACTTACATATATGAAGTGGAGGATAGAAGATATGCTAAGCAGAAAACTCTTAAAGAGGTACTCGGACGTCATGCTAAAAAGTTTGGATACATACTCAGACGATACAACGTTACTAATGGAAGATATGATAATATCGGAGGAAATGCTAAGCAAAATAGAACAAATACTCAAGACCAATCCTACAGAGGAAGAGCTGATTCAGAAACTCGACAGTATTCAGACCGAGAGCTATGGAACATAACGGACGATAAGCTCAATAATAGCAATTAACGGAAACGGTGTTTTAGTGAATTGCAAAGCAATCCCCTCAGAGTTTTTTGCCCTGAGGGGATTTTACTGTGTAGAAACTGTGTAGAATTACACGCTTTTTCGTGCGTTATCGTGCACTATTATTCAATGCAATTTTCAAAAGTTGCTTTTCAAAAAGTTCAGTGTTTATGCGGTTTTTCCAGTGTTTAAGCCAAAAAAGAGCGCCGTTTTTTCAAACGGCGCTATGGAGCGGATGATGTACGTTCGCTGTTGCGAAGCGTTCCATCTCGTTTTTTGTGGCGTGTGCAGTGGGAAATGTTCATCAGCGCTCACGCCTAAAAACAGTCCACAGGACTGTTTTTTTAACGGCGTGCTTCGATTCCCATCATCATTACGCTCCAATAAAAATCAGGCACCCGAATGGGTGCCTGACTTTTTTATTGGAGCGGATGATGGGAATCGAACCCACACGATCAGCTTGGAAGGCTGAAGTTCTACCACTAAACTACATCCGCATATTGACAACATTGTTATTATATCAAACCACAATGATTTTGTCAATATTATTATGCTAAATTCTCTTTTAAATACTCCAGTCCCAGAAGCCGTCCTCGTACTTCTTATCAACGCTGTACTCGAGCTGGGGGTTGCGGATATTTACCTTCATACCCTCGGAAACGGAGCTCACGATAAACGCGTTACCGCCGATAACTACGTTGTTGCCTATGACCGTATCGCCGCCGAGAATACTGGTATTCGAGTAAATCGTGACGTTGTCGCCGATTGTGGGATGACGCTTGACGCCCTTGAGCTGCTGTCCCTTTCTGGTGGACAGACCGCCGAGCGTAACGCCCTGATAAATCTTGACGTTGTCGCCGATAACCGTGGTTTCGCCGATAACAATACCCGTACCGTGGTCGATAAAGAAATACTTGCCGATTGTCGCGCCCGGGTGAATATCGATACCCGTGAGGTTATGCGCGTATTCCGACATAATTCTCGGAATCATCGGGATATCGAGCAGCCACAGCTCGTGGGCAATTCTGTAAACGGTAATTGCAAAGATACCGGGGTAGCTGAATATGATTTCCTCAATGCTGTACGCCGCGGGGTCGCCGTTATACGCCGCCTGAACGTCGGTTGCGAGCGTTTCCCTGATTTCGGGCAGCTTGTTCAGAAAATCATAAACAAGCGCGTCAGCCTTTTCGTCGCAGTCGGAGCAGTTCTCGTCGCAGTTCTTGAGCGCCTTTGCGACCTGCTGCTTGAGGTTGTACTCGATGTTCTCGACCCTTTCGCCGACAAGGTACTTCACATAGTCGCTTCTGACCTTCATATTGTCAAAGTAACCCGGGAAGAGGAGCTTTCTGAGCTCCTTGACAATGCCGATAAGCGCGTCACGGCTTACGATGTTGTCCACGTCAATTCGTCTTGTCAGCTCGTGCCTGTCGTAGCTCTCGAGGATTTGGTTTACAAGTTTATCTGAATGGTTCATAATGTCGCCTCGTTTCAGTCTGTTATTAAATATTATACAAGAAGTTTGATATTTACGCAACAAAAACTTGAAGATATCAAAACTTTGTGGTAGAATAATACATATAGAAATGATATGTATTGAAAAATCCATAAAATAAGGAGGAAGTTATGAAAATTTCGACAAAGGGAAGATACGCCCTCAGAATGCTTGTTGACCTTGCGGAGCATCAGGGAGACGGCTACATCGCGCTCAAGGACATTGCCGAGCGTCAGGCTGTTTCCAAAAAGTATCTGGAGCAGATTGTGCCTGTGCTTAATAAATCGAGTATTCTCGGAACAAACCGAGGATTTCAGGGCGGCTACCGCCTTAACCGAGCTCCCGAAAGCATAACCGTCGGCGAGGTTCTCAGACTTACCGAGGGAAATATGGCTCCGATAAAGTGTATCGAGACCGACGGCTATATCGATTGCGAGAGGAGCGAGGGCTGTCCCACGCTTTTCGTATGGCAGGGGCTCAAAAAGGTCATTGACGATTATCTTGATTCAATCACGCTGCGTGATATCATCAACAAGAAAATCGAAAGCTATTCAAACGACTATATCATCTAAAGAACTAACCCTCAGAGTTTAAGCTCTGAGGGTTAACTAATGGGTATATAATTATGCTTCGGTGAACATCGGTGTTGAGAGGTAACGCTCGCCTGTGTCGGGTAAGAGCGCAACAATCAGCTTGCCCTTGTTTTCGGGACGCTGAGCGAGAACGGTTGCCGCGTAAACAGCCGCGCCTGAGGAAATACCCACAAGGAGACCCTCGCTGTTAGCAAGCGTTCTGCCTGTCTTTAAGGCGTTCTCGTTTTCTACGGGAATGATTTCATCGTAAATCTCGGTGTTAAGAGTGTCGGGCACAAAGCCTGCGCCGATACCCTGAATCTTATGAGGACCTGCGATACCCTTTGAGAGAACGGGGGAGGTAGCGGGCTCAACAGCGACAATCTTGACGTTGGGGTTCTGCTCCTTGAGGTACTTGCCTACGCCTGAGAGCGTTCCGCCTGTGCCTACGCCTGCTACGAAAATATCAACCTTGCCTTCGGTATCGTTCCAGATTTCGGGACCTGTGGTCTTAACGTGTGCCTCGGGGTTGGCAGGGTTTACAAACTGACCGGGAATAAAGCTGTTTTCGATTGATTCCGCCAGCTCGTTAGCCTTCTCGATTGCGCCCTTCATACCCTTTGCGCCTTCGGTGAGAACAAGCTCCGCGCCGTAAGCCTTGAGAAGATTTCTGCGCTCAATGCTCATCGTCTCGGGCATTGTGAGGATAACTCTGTAGCCTCTTGAGGAAGCCACAGCCGCGAGACCGATACCTGTGTTGCCGCTTGTCGGCTCAATGATAACGGAGCCTTCCTTGAGAGCGCCCTTTGCCTCGGCGTCGTCAATCATCGCTCTCGCGATTCTGTCCTTGACGCTGCCTGCGGGGTTGAAGTACTCGAGCTTGCCTGCGATGGTAGCCTCGAGCTTGTTGTTCTTCTCATAGTTTGAGAGCTCAAGAAGGGGTGTGTTGCCGATTAAGTCAGTAATTCTCTTGTATATTTTCATTGTAAAAATCTCCTTTAAATAAGTAATAAATTGTTTTTAAAATACGGACGGGATGCAAATCAACATCGCTCGTGTATTTCGTAGTACTTCATAAAATCGCCTCGTTTTTAATTCTTAGTATTCCTACTAACTTTATAGGTATTATATCAACATAAGACGGTTCTGTCAACCTTTTTTTAAAAAAATTTGTATTTTTCTCAAATTTCCATTATAATGGTCTGGTAAGTTTAATTGACAGGAGAAGCATATGGACGGCATTTTCTCTCGTACCGAGCTGCTTTTGGGAGCAGACGCGGTCAAAAAACTCAGAAACTCGCGCGTCGCCGTTTTCGGCGTAGGCGGAGTGGGCGGCTTCACCGTCGAAGCCCTCGCGCGCGCGTCGGTCGGCGAGCTTGACATAATCGACAACGACACCGTGGCGCAATCGAACATCAACCGCCAGCTTATCGCGACGACCAAAACGGTCGGCAGATACAAGGTTGATGTGTTCAGAGAGCGGCTTCTTGAGATTAACCCCGAGATTAAGGTCAACGCGTACAGGACCTTTTTCACTCCCGAAACGTCATCGGAGTTTGATTTCTCAAAGTACGACTACGTTGTGGACGCGATTGACACGGTCACGGGCAAAATCGAGCTCGTTATGAAAGCCGAGCGCTCAGGTACCCCGATAATCTCGGCGATGGGGGCAGGGAACAAGCTTGACCCGACTATGTTCGAGGTTGCGGATATTTTCTCGACCTCGGTCTGTCCGCTTGCGAGAGTAATGCGCAGCGAGCTCAAAAAGCGCGGTATCAGAAAGCTGAAGGTCGTGTATTCAAAGGAAAAGCCGATTACTCCCGAAAAAACCTCCGACCCTTACCGCAGACAAACCCCCGGCAGCGTTTCGTTCGTGCCGTCGGTCGCGGGTCTGATTATTGCGGGCGAGGTCATCAAGGATATTTGCAAGGAAGGATGATAGCTTGAAGGTCTTACTGAAAAGCTTTGTTTCAATACTATTAATAATACTTTTCACGCTTCCCGCTATTTCCGCGGCTGCGGAGAGCAGCGACAGCGGAAAGGTCTATTCATATATACCCGAGGTCGAGGAGCAATATGACGGCGTCGAGGATTTTATTTCAGACGCAATCAGAAATCTCAAGGCGTCTATCAACATCTCAAGCTACAAGATTCCCGTTTCGGAAATTGTCTCGGTTTTCAAATCCGCGGTTTTCTCAAACCCCGATATTTTCTACGTTGACGCGTCGTATATCCACTATACCTACAACAAATCGAACAATATTATCAAGTCGATTCAGCCGATTTATCTATTCTCGGCGAGTGAGATTCCGTCGAAAATCAAGAAGTTCAACAAGGCGGTCAACGCCTTTCTGAGCGATATCGACGACAGTATGAGCGAAACGCAGAAGGCGCTCGCTATCCACGATAAAATCGCTCTTAACTGTGAGTACAAGCTCAAGGGCTTAATCTCGTACACCGCATACAGCGCTCTGGTCGAGAAGAAGAGCGTCTGCGAGGGTTACGTCAGAGCGTATAACTATCTGCTCGCGAAGGTCGGCGTTGACAGCAAGTGTATCAATAATAATGCAAAATCACATTGCTGGAACATCGTTAAGATTGACGGCAAGTGGTACCACGTTGATGTTACCCACGACGACCCGACTCCCGAGACAAAGGGCTACGTCAGACACAAGTATTTCCTTGTGAGCGACAAGAAGCTCGCTTCATACAACTCAACGCCGCACAGCGGCTACAAGGACGACGCGAGCTACAACTCCGACTACAAATGCAGCTCGACCTCGTACGACAGCGCGTTCTTCCGCAACGTCACCTCACAGGTGCTCTATGTGGACGGAATCTGTTACTACATCGATTCAAACTACAGGAACAAGGGCTACGCGGCGCTAATTGAAAAGTTCGACGACTGGAAGCGTGCCGTAAAGGTTATGAAGGATACCTGGTACACGTCATCGGGCAAGAAGTACAGAGACACGTTCTCCAAGCTCTTTTACAAGGACGGCAATGTGTATTTTAATTCCAAAAGAGAAATATACCGTTACTCGGTATATTCCGATAACCTCAAGAGAATTTTCAAAATGCCGTCGTTCTGGACGACCGACTTCTACGGAATCGGCGAAAAGAACAGCTACATCTACGGTGTAAGGCGCAAGGAGCCGACCGAAACCGCGAACGGCTCCCGCCTTGTCAAAATCCTGTCCAGGAGCAAAACGCTCACACTTCCGTACGTCAGGCGCACAAGCGTGACTGTCAGGAAGGGCAAGCTATATATTTTCAAGGTGTATAAGGGCTCGGGCTCGGTGACGTACAGGAGCTCGAACCGCAAAATCGCTCTGGTAACCTCAAGCGGCAGAGTGAGAGCAATCAAGTGCGGAACCTGTACCATAACCGCGAAGAAAAACGGAATAACATTTAAGCTGAAGCTTAAGGTAAAAAAACGAGGTGCTGTCACGTGACAACACCTCATTATTATTTTAATCTATTTTTGTGAACCTTCTCTGCTTTTTGCCGTCGCGTTCGACGATTTCCTCAAAGTTGGTTTTCTTTCTTGTCCAGAGACCGAAGTCGCCGTAGAGCGCCTTGTAAACGACAATTTCCTCGAGGGTTTCGCTGTCCTTTGCGATACCGATTACCTCGTACTCGTTGCCCTTGAAGTGGCGGTATTTGCCGAGAGTAACGGGCTCGGGTCTGAGCTCCTCAGCCTCGGGAGCTTCGGAAATATTATTCTCTATCGGAATTATAACTTCATCGTCGAGGTCAAGCTCAAAGCTTCCGTCGTTGAGCACAAGGATTCTGGAGCTGTAAGGGGGGAGAGCTACCCAGGCGTGACCGTTCGCCTCGAACTTCTCGCCTGTGAGCGCGTCGGTCAGATATCCCGAACCGTCAACGTTGAAGTCGATGTTGTAATCATGGTCGTTAAGGTTGAGCGCTACATAAACGGTCTGACCGTCGCAGCGTCTGCGGTAAACAAGCTGTTCGTTGCGGATGATTGTGTTCTCATAATCGCCGTATTTGAGCGCGGGCAGAGCCTTGCGGATTTTGCCGAGCCTGCACAGGTGATTGTAGAGCGTATAATCGGGGTCGGGAATATTGTTGATGTCAAGGCACGGACGGAGCTCGTAATCGCTCGAGCGTGTGCGCTCGCCCTTGACAGCCCATTCGCTTCCGTAGTAAATGCACGGCACACCGGGCATTGTGTAGAGGATAGTGTGGACGTTGCAGAGGTGGTTTTTGTTTCGGAGCATACTTCCGATACGGTTGACGTCGTGGTTGTCGACAAAGTTGAATGTATAGATATTGCGGTAGATTCCGCCGTTGCCGAACTGACGGTTAAGGCTGTGTGCAATCTCAAAGTAGTTCTTGTCGTTGTGGCTGGAGTATAGTCCCTTATAGCACTCGTAATTTGTAACCGAATGGAGAGTGTTTTCGTTAGCCCAGCGGTTGTAGTCGCCGCCGATGATTTCGCCGTAGAGCCAGAAATCGGGCTTGAGCGACAGGCAGACGTTTCTCAGTCTCTTGAAGAATTCAAGGTTGATACAGTCGGCGGCGTCAAGTCTGAGACCGTCGATTCCGAACTCCTCAATCCAGAATTTAACCGCGCCGATAAGGTGGTCGCAGACCGCCTGATTGTCGAGGTTGAGCTTTACGAGGTCGATGTGACCTGCCCAGCCCTCATAGCAGAAGCCGTCGTTGTAGTGGTTGTTGCCCCAGAAGTTGAGGTTCATAAACCACGAGCAGTACTGACTGCTCTCGCGGTTCTGCTGAACGTCCTTGAACGCGAAGAAATCGCGTCCGACGTGGTTGAAAACTCCGTCGAGGATTATTCTTATTCCGTTCTTGTGGAGCTCGTCGCATATTTTCTTAAAAGAATTATTATCGCCGAGACGGCTGTCGATTTTGTAATAATCGATTGTGTCGTAGCCGTGGCGGGTACTCTCAAAAACAGGGTTGAAAACAAGGGCGTTAATCCCGAGCTTCTTGAAATTATCCATCCAGTCGTAGATTTTGTCGAGGCGGTACTCGAGCTTGAAGTCGTTCTCACGAGGCGCTCCCGCAAAACCGAGGGGATAGATGTTGTACATTACACTTTCGTTAATCCAATTTGTCATTTGTTGTAATCTCCTATAAAAGAATGTGTTAATTATATCACAAAATTGTATATTGTACAAGTTAAGGATTTGTGATATAATGCTGTTGTTGTAATATAATTATCCCTTGGAGAACTCAGTTATGCAGAAAATTCAAAACTCAGCTACCAAAAAAATCCGTGTGTTTCAGATTGTAATGTTTTTGATTCAGGTGCTTCTGACCACACAGCCTTATATGAGAATAGACATCGTCGGCAAGGGCGAATACACCTACCTTTCGGTGCTCAAAATGCTCTCGCTTATCGGCGCTCACAACGACAACGGTCAGTATATGAGCTCGCTGAGCAATATCGGACTCTGGGCGATTATCTTCATCGCGCTTCCCGTGGTTGCTCTCGGCTTCCAGCTCTTCGACTTCCACTACAACCTCAAGAACATCGTGGGCTTTTTCGCTTCCGCTGTGGGTATCGTCTCGATTCTCTATCTCATCGGTCCCGCGTTTATCGGTTCGGGCTCGCTTATCGCGATTATCATCTACATCATCACGGCGTTCGCTTCCGTTATGGGAATGATGGCTCGTGTGGCAAAGGTTGAAGACAAGAAAATCAAATAAGTTTACCAAGTAAAGAACGGCTGCCGCGATTGCGACAGCCGTTTTTGTTGTTGATATCAGATTCCCATCTTGCTCTTTAAGTCCTCGGCGATTCTGTCCGTGACAGCCTGAGCGTCAGCCTTGTCCTTGCCGACTGCCGTGAGGTAGAGCTTAATCTTCGGCTCCGTGCCGCTGGGACGGACGATAGCCATATTGTCGCCCTCAAGGTTGTACTGGAGCACGTTTGACTTGGGAAGGAAGATTTCCTTTTCCTCGCCTGTTGCGATGTCCTTCTCGACGCTGAGCTTGTAGTCAGCGGTCTTGACAACCTTGTAGCCCGCGATTTCCTCGGGAGCGTTTTCGCGGATATCGGACATAATGCCCGCCATCTTCTTCATACCCTCGGCACCGCCGAACTCGAACGAGAGGGTAGTGTTCTTGTAGTAGCCGTACTCCTCGTAAATAGCGTCGATAACCTGAGCCAGAGTCTTGCCCTGCTTCTTGAAGTAAGCCGCCATCTCGCAGATGAGCATTGAAGCGACAACCGCGTCCTTATCTCTTACATATGAGCCCGCGAGGTAGCCGTAGCTCTCCTCGAAGCCGAACACATAGTTAGCCTCGTCGCCTGTCTTTTCGAGGTTAAGGATAACCTCGCCGATGTATTTGAAGCCTGTGAGCACGTTCTTGAGCTCAACGGAGTACTTCTCGCAGATTTTCTCGAGCAGCTTTGTGGTTACGATAGTCTTGACCACAACGGGCTTTTCGGGAAGCGTGCCGTTAGCCTTTCTGCCTGAGAGAATATAGTTTGTAAGCATAATGCCGTCCTCGTTACCTGTGATGAGGCGGTAGCTGCCGTCATAATCCTTAACGGCGATACCTACGCGGTCAGCGTCGGGGTCGGTAGCGAGAAGCAGGTCGGGCTGAACCTTTTCACAGAGCTCAAGTCCCTTCTGCAGTGCTTCTTTGATTTCGGGGTTCGGATACGGACAGGTTGTGAAGTTGCCGTCGGGAAGCTCCTGCTCCTTGACGATTTCAACCTTCTCAACGCCGATTTCCTTGAGGATACGGCGGACAAGCTTGTTGCCGCAGCCGTTGAGCGGTGTGTAAACAACCTTGAGGTCTGCGTCCTTGCAGATGTCGGGGTTAATCTGCTGCTTCTTGACCTCGTCAAGATAGCTTGTGTAAACCTCGTCCTTTACATATTCGATGATACCCTCTTCGAGAGCCTTGTCAAAGTCCAAAGTCTTGACGCCGTCGAAAATGTCGATGCCGCAGATTTCGTCGTAAACCGCGCCTGCCGCAACGTCGGTCATCTGGCAGCCGTCCTCGCCGTAAGCCTTGTAGCCGTTGTAAGCCGCGGGGTTGTGGCTTGCCGTTACCATAATACCTGCCTGACACTTGAAGTAGCGTACCAGGTAGGAGAGCACAGGTGTGGGCTGGAGCTCGGTTGTGATGTAAACCTTGATGCCGTTAGCCGCGAGAACTCTCGCCGCCTCAATCATAAAGAGGTCAGCCTTGATTCTGCTGTCGTGCGAAATCGCAACGGCGCCCTTGCCGTACTTTTTGAGAACATAGTTCGCGAGACCCTGTGTAGCCTGACGTACTACGTAGATATTCATTCTGTTTGTGCCCGCTCCTATGATACCTCTGAGACCTGCTGTGCCGAACTCAAGGCTTCTGTAGAAGCGCTCGTATATTTCTTTATCATCGCCCTCAATGCTTTTGAGCTCGCTGATGAGGTCCTCGTCCTCAACCGCGTTTTCAAGCCAGAGCTTATAGTTGTCTAAATAATTCATAATGAACCTCCTGTTCAGATACAAAAAACAATTAAAATGTGTATTCCAAACTTAATTTAATTTTAGCATAATAAAAGATTGTTTTCAATATTTTTTCGGTAGAAAAAAGGTACCTAAATACTTATTTTTGCAAAATAAACAAAATTCTTGATTTTGAGCCCGTTTTATAGTAATATAAAAGGAGTTGATAATAATCGGAGGTAACAATATGGAAGAATTAGAGAAAGTTAACGGACTTTCCGAAGAGCTTTCCGAGACCGCTTCTGAGGAGGAGAGCACTATTTCCTCGGAAATATTCGAAGCGGCAAAGGAAGTCGAGGAAGCAATAGAGGAAGCCGAGGAGGAAATCCTCAGCGACGACGAAGCGGCTGACGATGAAGCAGCTGACGACGAAGCTCAGACCGAGGAAGAGGAGAAGAAGAAAAAGCCCTTTATCCTTGAAAAGTCAATCATAATCGCGGCTTGTATCCTTATCGCAACGGTTATCGGCTTCGGCGTGTTCTTCGCAATCAGATATATCACCACTCCTTCGGTCGAGGGAGTCTGGAGACAGACCGAGTTTATGCTCAAGGGCGACGACAGCTCCAAGCAGACTATCAAGAAGTCGGGCGGAGAGGCTATCTACTACACCTTCAAGAACGACGGCGTTCTCGAAATCAAGACAGGTACGGTCACAAACAAGTACAACTGGTCTTACATTTCTCAGGACGGCAAAAAGGTCAAGGAGATGACCGATTCAATCACGATTTTCGATGAGAACAATCCCTACAGCTCCACAAACTGCAAGTTCACAATCGACGGCAACCGCCTTTCGGAGCGCAAGCTCAAGATTGAGACCTCGGGCGAGAACGTGTTTATCTACAAGTTCACAAGCACCGACGAGGAGACCGCGAATTCCTTCAAGCTCGACAAGGACAAGAGCTTCAAGGAGAACAAGAAGCTCACGGGCACCTGGAGCAACAAGGCGTCGAAAATGAAGATTACCTTCAAGTCCGACGGCACCTACCATATGGACGTTACAACTTCCATTCAGGAAGGCAACTACAAGCTTAAGGACAGCACGCTCGAGCTCACCTACTTCTATTCGGGTCAGGAAGGCTCCACGGGAGCGATTCCGTTTGAGCTCAAGGACGGCAAGCTTTACATCGGTACCGACGAGTTTGAAAAAACAAAATAACAGATAAAAGATTTAACGGGCTGCCGCACTTGCGACAGCCCGTTTGTTGTTTGTACTAGTTTCTGAATCCTAAATCCTTCATCGAAACGCCTACGTTTTTTCTGAGGAAGTTGTCCCATTTTTTGTAGGAGTTTGAGAACATCGTCCGGCATCTCTCAATAGCCTTTGTCTGGGGCTCGCCATACGGATCCTTGAAGCTGAATGTCATACTCGAACCGATTTGACTCGTTTCAAAGTACTGTGAACAAGCCGCTTCCAATGAATATTAGGTGAAAGATATCAGGTCTTTTTCACTATTGGATTTGTAATGCTTTAATGTAACCGCTTCGTCAATCATATAATCATCGGGGTAACGGGAGTCGTAGGTTTCGTATACGAACCATATTGACTTTGAATTGTTGTAAGCGGTGAAATAACAGTTGTGCTTTTTGTCCTTGCTTATTCTTGCTCTGAAGGTGCTGCCGTCATTTGCGGTGCCGACGTCGTGCTTTTTGGCGTACGCGACCAGCTTCTCAAACGCCTCGTTTGGTGTGAGCTTCTTTTTCGCCTTTGCCTTGACGGTAATTGTGCACTTGTACTTTTTGCTTCCGTACTTGGCGGTGATAGTGGCCTTGCCTTTTTTCTTTGCCGTTACGACACCTTTAGAGCTGACTGTTGCAATTTTTTTATTTGACGAGCTCCACTTAACCTTTGAGGCTTTTGCGTTTTTGAGCTTCAGTGTGAGCTTGCTGCCGACAGTCATAGAAGCCGATTTCTTACTGATTGAAACCTTCTTTGCGGGCTTTGCCTTAACGGTAACTTTGCAGTTATACTTTTTTCTGCCGTACTTGGCGGTGATAGTGGCTGTGCCCTTCTTTTTCGCCGTAATCTTTCCTTTGCTTACCGTTGCTACCTTTTTGTTCGAGGTTGACCACTTTACCTTTGAAGCTTTGGCGTTTCTGAGCTTAATCGTAGCGCTTTTGCCTGCCGTAAGGGTTAATTTGGTTTTGGTGAGCTTATAGGTTTTTGCGGTTGAACCTCCCGAAGAATCGCCCGAGGAATCTCCCGAAGGACCTCCTTGTACGATAATCTTCATTCCGCACTCAACGCCGTAGCTATCCACAAAGCAAACGATTCCTTCGCCCACTTTTACGCCTGTTACATAACCGTCATAGGTAATGGTGACGACTGAGGGGTTAGTCGAATACCAGTTAGTCGGGAAACAAACCATTCCCTGGCTGTCAGCGCTTCCTATCTGGTGCGTCTGACCGACCTGTATGGCAACAGTGCCTCTCATCAATGCCGCGTCAACAACAGTTATTGACAGAATGCTTAACGCCATTATGAGCGCCAGCACTATTGATAACGTCCTTTTAACCATTGCTTTTCCTCCTTATATAGGTTGACTTGATTATACCATAAATGCCGTAATATTGATACTGGCATTAACGTTAAATAAAATCTGAACGAGTTGTACACTATAAACAAGAAAGTGCCGTTGAGAGCTATCGTCTGTCTTTCGGAATGTCGTATTTCGTCATATAATGCAGAAAAGGAGCTGCCCGATGACAGCTCCTTGGTGTTATTTTCTGAGCAGCAGTCCGTTCTTGAGGTCTTCCTTAGCCTGAGCCTTGACCTTGAAGTGCTGTTTTTTGCCTGTGGCTGTTCTCGGAACATCGTCCACCAGTCTGAAGTATCTGGGAACCTGATATTTCGAGAGGTTGGGGGAGTTCTTGCAGAACTCGAGCACCTCGCCGACAGTCAGCTTGTCGTCCGTGGGAATGATGTATGCCGCTACGGCTTCGCCTCTTGTCTTATCGGGAACGGATGTTACGATACACTCCGCAACCTTTTCGAACATATTGATGGCTTCCTCAATTCTTGCGGGGTAGATGTTCTCGCCCTTACTGATAATCATATCGTCCTTGCGGCCTGCGACCGTTACGAACTCATTGTCGTCCCAGGTGCCGATGTCGCCTGTGTACATCCAACCCTTGTAGAATTTTTCCTTTGTAACTTCTTCGTTGTCAACATAGCAGTAGGTGGTCTTTGCGGGACATTTGATGATGATTTCACCCTCTGTCAGGCTGTCCTGAGGAACAACCTCGTCGGGCTCAGCTTTTCTGTCCTCGTAAACCTTGACGATTCTGACCTCGTCGTCGGTGCAGCTCTTGCCCGCGGAACCCGACATATCGGGTAAATCCTGAGGTCTGAGGAAGGTGTTCCAGAAGCTTTCGGTTGTGCCGTAGCCGTTGAAGATGTTCGGTGTGAGCACTTCCTGGAAGCGGATACAATCCTGCTTTTCAAGCGGACTTCCCATTGTGACGATACCGTTTAAGGAGCTGATGTCCTTGGGGTGCTTCTCCTGTCTTGTTGTCAGAAGTCCGAGCACGCTCGGTACGCCGATAAGGAAGGTGATTTTGTGTTTCTCTACATATTCGAGAGTTGTCTTGGGGTGGAAGTCTCGCATAACGACAACCTCCGCGCCGACATAGAGTGTCGGTGTAAGACCGCCCGAGTGGATTCCGCCTCTGTGGAACCACGGAGTCATATTCATTGTCTTGTCATAGGGGGAGAGGGGGAAGTGCATAATAACGTCGTGAGCGGAGAGCACCTCGTTGATGTTGTTGAGCGGAACGCCCTTGGGTGTGCCCGTTGTACCCGAAGTCTGGAGTCTAAGCACCTCGTCGTAGATGTGGGGCTCAAAGTCAATCGGAGGATTCTCCTCGGAAAAGCCCTTTACATAGTCCTCGTACTTGACGTGACCCTCGGGAGCCTCGTCGTACTTGCCGAGATAGTCAGCCATAATGACAACCTCGGGCTTGTGCTTGGCGATTTTGAGCGCCTTGACCGCGGTTTCGGTAATCGCGCTGTCATAGACATAAACCTTGGGCTTGTTGTGGTTGATAATCTCAGCCGTCTCACCGGGTGAGAGGTTAAAGTTTGCGGGGTTGGCGATTGCGCCGAGCTTCTGCGGAGCAATGTATGAGAATACAAAGTAAGGCGAGTTATAGAGCTGGTTGAAAACGATATCGCTCTTCTTGACGCCGTCAGCCTTCATAGCGTTAGCGAATTTGTTGCACTCGGCGTTGAGCTCGGGATATGTCCACTTTCTGCCTGTTGCTGGATCAAAAACAGCCGTGCGGTTCTTGAAACGCGATACATTCCTCAAAAAGCCGTTAAGCCAGGTGTACTCTCTCTCGAAGGTTTCCTTGAACATTGTGATGTCGTAAGTATAGCTCATAGTGATTACTCCTTTTGCCCTCTCGGGCTAAATCATTATTTGTACCTTCCCACGATTACGCTGGAGTTCTGACCTCCGAAGCCAAACGCGTTTGACATAGCGTAGTCTATCTGAGCCTTTCTCGCTTCGTTTGCAACGAAGTCGATTTTGCAGTCGGGAATGGGATTTTCCAGATTGATTGTCGGAGGAACGATTCCTGTCTCAATCGCCTTGAGACAAGTGATTACCTCCGTAACTCCGCCCGCGCCCATCATATGACCCGTAGCGCCCTTTGTGGAGCTTACGAGGGGAGCGTTTTCGCCGAACACCTCGGTGACGGAGTGCACCTCAACCTCGTCGCCCTTGGGGGTCGAGGTTCCGTGCGCGTTGATGTAGCCGATATCCTCGGGCTTGAGACCCGCCTCGGCTAACGCCTGATTCATACAAGCGATAGCTCCGCGTCCCTCGGGATGAGGAGCGGTTACGTGATAAGCGTCGCAGGTGTTGCCGCAAGCCAGAAGCTCGCCGAGAATCTTTGCGCCTCTCGCTATTGCGTGGGGCTCGCTCTCGAGCACCAGCGCGCCGCCGCCTTCGCCGATTACAAAGCCGTCTCTGCTTTCGTCAAACGGACGCGAAGCCTTCTGAGGATCGTCGTTGTTGCGTGAGAGCGCCTTTGCGTTCGAAAGGCTGTATATAAAGATAGGACAGTGAGCCGACTCTGCGCCGACAGCGAGCATAACGTCCGCCTTGCCTGCCTTTATGAGCATAGCCGCCTGATTGATTGCGTCACCGCCCGAGCTGCACGCTGTCGAAACAGTGTAGCTGGGACCCTCGATATCGTGAGCGATTGCGATGTTCGCCGCCGCGATGTTGCCGAGGATTTTGGGAATAAATCTGGGTCCGACCTTCTTGTGAGCCGCGCCTGTGAGAGCTTCCTGAGTAAAGGCGATTGTGGAGATACCGCTCATAGCCGTACCCATAACAATGCCCGTTCTCTGAGGCTCAATCTCAACGCCGCTCTGCTTCAAAGCTTCCTCAGCCGCGATATAAGCGTACTGCATAAACGCGTCGGTCTTTCTGACAACGTCCTTCGGCAGCCAGTCGGAGGGGTTGAAGTCCTTGACCTCGCCCGCAATCTGAACCGCGAGCTCGGAAGCGTCAAAGCTCTTGATGATGTCGATACCCGATTTGCCCTCAATCAGGTTGTTCCAATATGTGTCAACGCCGATTCCGATAGGGGTAACGGCGCCCATGCCTGTGATAACAATTTTATCCATAATTTGCCTCCGTGTTTATTTACAATTTGCATACTCTTATGCTATAATTGAATTATAGCAAAATTCGGATATTTTGGCAACTTTTTGTTAATGCAAATAATTCGGATTTTTGCCGTTTGTTATTTATATACTGCATAGTCCTTATACGAAAAGGAGAAAATATGGATCACATTCAGCTCAAATGCTTTATTTCGGTTGCGCGAACCCTCAGCTTTTCCGAAGCCGCCAGAAGAAACTACCTCAGCCAGTCGACCGTCAGCCGATACATCAAGGAGCTCGAGCGCGAGTTCGGCGTGAAGCTCTTTGAACGCACGCGCCGCGATGTCGCTCTGACGAACGAGGGCAAGCTGCTTTTGCCTTACGCTCAGGAGATTATCGACACCCTCAACAAGGCTACATCCGTCGTAAGCCAGCTCAACAGCGGAAAGGGCGGAAGGCTCAGGCTTGCGTACGATTCGACCTCGCTGAGCTGTCCGACAAAGCTTCTCAAGAAGTTCACGAAGAAGTATCCCGATATCGCCGTCGATATGGTCAGGCTTTCGGGCGTCGAGAGTTTGTCTGAGCTCAATAACCCCGACTACGACTTTTACTTTATGCCGCGTGATATGCTCCCCGACAGCGATAACATCGATTACATCGTCACTCACCGTGACACGCTCGGTCTGATTATCTCGTCGGATTACAAGTCGGTCAGAAACAAGCTCGACTCAACCGATTTGAAGCAGGCAAAATTCGCGCTTCTGTCCGAAGCCGAGAGCCCAATCCTTTATATGGAGATTATGGATATCTTCCGTACCTTCCATTTTTCGCCCGATTCCGTCACGGAATTTGACGACGTGCGCTCTGTGTTTATGTCGGTCGGAGCGGGAATGGGCGTCAGCATTCTGCCTACCAAGCTGATTGAAAATTACAAAACACCCGCGGTCAAGCAGATTGAGCTCGGCGATATCGAAGCCGATATAAGCTATGTGCTCGCCTGGAGAAAGAACAACTCAAATCCCGCCGCTCATCTTTTCCTCAGCGCCGTGAATCTCGGCAAGGTCGAGGAAGAGGAGGAGTACGTTATCTGAACGCTTTGTGTTCTGTGTGATTATCTTATAACGAAATCGGCAGAAAAACAATAGCAGTCATAATGCAATACCGCACAAAAACAAATCAGCTTATGCAGAAACTGCATAAGCTGATATTTTATTGAATATTTACATTATTTTTCCGCCGCCGACTACGATGTCGCCGTCGTACAGCACAACCGCCTGTCCCTTGCAAATCGCCCTCTGCGGTTCGTCAAATACTATGTGCAGCCTGTCGCCGTCGCGTTCGACTGTCGCGGGCTGTTCCTTCTGGTTGTACCTGACCTTTGCGCTCACTCTGATAGGTTCGTTTATTTCTTTTATAGAAATAAAATTAATATCCTCGGCGTAAAGCTCCTTTGTGAAAAGGTCGTCGTTGAACCCGAGCACAACCTTATTATTGTTCAAATCCTTCTCGAGCACATACATAGGAGCGGGCAGAGCCAAGCCCAGTCCCTTGCGCTGACCGATTGTGTAGCGGATAATTCCCTTGTGCTCGCCGAGTCTCTTTCCGTCTCGGTCGACAAAGTCGCCGCACTCGTACTTTTTGCCCGTGTAGCCCTCGATAAACTCCGCGTATTTGCCGTCGGGAACGAAGCAGATGTCCTGACTGTCGTGCTTCTTTGCGTTCACAAAGCCGTTTTCCTCGGCAATCTTCCGAACCTCGTCCTTGTTTAAGGAGCCGAGCGGAAAGAGCGTGTGGCTGAGCTGTTCCTGTGTCAGCGAGTACAGAACGTAGCTCTGGTCTTTTTTGTCGTCCAAAGCCTTCTTGAGCAGATATCTCTTGCGCTCTTCGTCGTACTCAATCCGAGCGTAATGACCTGTGACCACATAATCCATATTAAGCTCCGCCATTCTCCGCATAAGCCGCTCAAACTTGATGTATCGGTTGCAGTCGATACACGGATTCGGCGTAGAGCCGTTCTCATATGCTTTTATGAACCTGTCGATGACCTCGGTGTTGAAGTCGTCGCGGAAATTGAACACATAGTAGGGAATAGAGAGCCTCGCGCAAACCGCCCTCGCGTCGGCGATATCATCGTCGCTGCAGCAGGTGTTCTCCCTCGCAATTCCTATGTCCTCGTTGTCGTAGAGCTTCATCGTAACGCCTGTCGCGTCAAGCCCCTGCTGTTTTATCAAAAAAGCGGCGACTGAACTGTCAACGCCGCCGCTCATTGCTATTAACGCTTTTTTCATCTTAACCAAGCCTTATCATTTCGTCAATGCACTTTCTCGCGTCGCGCATTGTGTCGTCGTCGAGGACAATCTCCTCGCCCGCGGTGCCGTTAAGGCAGTCGTAGAGGTCGACAAGAGTTGTCGCCTTCATATTGGGACAGATGAGCTTGAGCGAGAGGTAGTGGAACTTCTTGTCGGGGCACATATACTGAAGGTGCTCCGCAATGCTGATTTCCGTACCGATGATAAATTCCTTCTTGTCGGACTTAATCGCGTAGTTCATAATGCCCGAGGTTGAGCCGATATAGTCAGCCATAGCCGCGACGTCGGGTGTGCATTCGGGATGAACGAGCAGCTCCGCGTCGGGATAGAGCTCCCTGGCCTTTCTGACGTCATCGGTGTTGACGCAGGCGTGAATCGGACAGCCGCCCGACAGGAGCTTGAAGGTCTTTTCGGAAACCTGAGACGCGACAAAAGCGCCGAGGTTGCAGTCGGGGATAAAGAGAATCTTGTCGTTCTCGATTTTCTTACAGATTTCGACAGCCGACGACGAGGTTACGCAAACGTCGCAGATTGTCTTGAGCTCCGCGGTTGTGTTGATGTACGCAACGATTGTATAATCGGGGAGAGTTTCCTTGACCTGACTGATAAGCGCTCTGTCCATCTGGTCAGCCATAGCGCAGCCGGCGTGGGGATTGGGCATAAAAACGTGTTTGTCGGGAGAGAGAAGCTTGCAGGTTTCAGCCATAAAACGAACTCCGCACATAATAATGTTCTTGTTCTCAACGCCCTTTGCGTCTACGGAAAGCTTGTAGCTGTCGCCCGTAAAGTCGGCAACCTCAAGGATTTCCCTTGCCTGATAGCTGTGAGCCAGAATGCAAACGTCCTTTTCCTTTTTGAGCCTGATGATTTCCTGCTGCATCTCTGCGATTGTCATATTAACAACTCCCAATCCTTATTTTGGTATAGAACCATTATACAGTTATTCTGTAGGTTTTTCAAGACCTTTGATACTTTTGTGAAAATTATATTATTTTAGGTATTTACTTTTAAAAAATCTTGTGCTATAATCAATTCGTATAGATATAACTACGCTTATCAGAAAAGGAATGATCGATATGAAAAAGTTATTCGCGGTTCTTTTTGCCGCATTGGTAGTTGTCTTTTCGGCGGTTCCGGCTTTAGCGGCTAAGAAGGGCAACCCCAGCCCCACACCGTCAATCGAGTACAACCTTATTATTCATAAAACAGAAGGCGGTACAGGTACATATACCTACGATAAGGATGAAGACGGCAAGCACTGCTACATCGTAGCAAAGCCTAAGAAGGGCTACAGGTTCGTCAAATGGGTCATCAAGGGCAAATACATCCTTGAGGAAGGCGACCTCAACTCCGAGACGCTCACAATCCTGCTCCGCAGCGACTGCGACGCTTGGCCTTATTTCGAGAAAGAGGGAGAGCCCACTCAGCCTACCACAAAGCCCGCAAGCTCCAACCCGAGCCCGATTTCGCCAAAGACAGGCAGCACGGTTCAGTATTTCCTGTTCGCTCTGCTCGCTGTAATTGCGGTAATCACAGGCGCGCTCGGTTATAAGCTCGCACGCTCCAAAAGATAATTAAAGGATTTACGCCGCTGCGTTTTTGCAGCGGCTTTTCTTTTTGTGTGCATTTTTCGACTTTTTTATATGTTTTGGTTTATTCACCTTGACACAATTGTATCGAAATATTATAATGTATTAGTATTATTATGTGCAGGTATGATAAAATGAACAGAGATAACCGCGCGAAGATAATTTTCGCAGTCATAATCATAATATTATTAATAATTCTGGGTGTGCTGGGGATTATCATTTTCAGATTCTTTAACTCCTCGACCGATGTTTCGGGTTACAAGAAAGGCACATCGTCGGGCACCTCGTCGAGTTCGGGCTCCGAGTCGGCAAAGGATAAGGACGGCGTGTCAAATCCCGTCGATTTCTCGACTCTCAAAAAGACTAATCCCGAGATTTTCGGCTGGCTCTATGTTCCCGACACCAACATCGACTATCCGCTTTTGCAGAGCCGTGAGCGCGACGACTACTATCTCCACAGCGACATCTACGGCAACTATCTCTATGCGGGCTCGCTCTATACCGAGGTCTGCAACTCGACGGATATGGACGACCGCGTGACGGTTATCTACGGTCACAATATGATTGACGGCTCGATGTTCGCCAATCTGCACAAGTTCCGCGACACGGACTTCTTTAACAAACATTCCAAGTTTTATATATACGCTCCGAACCGCAAGCTGACGTATCAGATTGTGTCAGCCTATGAGTACGACGACAGACATCTTATGAACACCAACAACTATTTCTCCAACAACAAGGTGTTTAAGGAATATCTGGATTTTATCCGGAATCCTCGTTCGATAAGCTCCAATGTTCGGAAAAAGCTCGACCACAAGCTCACAACCAAGGACAAGATTGTAACTCTGAGCACGTGTCTGGATTCGGGCGACGGAAGGTATCTTTTACAGGGGGTTTTAGTGAAGGATGAATCTACAAGGTAACGGAAACAATCACAATCACCGTCCCAACCTGAACAGTGAGAACGATTCGTTTCTGAAATTCAACGACAGCGCTCAGTATGAGAAAATAACGGGACAGGCTCCCGCGGCTATCGAGACCGACGGCACTGTTGAATTCGGCAGCGAGGAAGAGCGCAAGCGCAAGCTGCAGGAAGCTATAGAAAAGGAAAACTCCTCGGCTTACGACGACCTCGACGACTTTATCTACAAGCAGAACAAGCGCAGAGCGCGCACAAGCGGCAGAAGACACCACCACCGCCACATCAGCCCGTCCGTACTCTCACCAGGCAGAGTCCGCAAGATGAAGTCCGACAAAAAGCCGCACAAGCACCGTCATCACTACCGCAAGCATCATCACAAGAGAATGAAGCGCTGGCAGAAGGTATCGCTCGGTATCATTATCACTCTGCTTTCGATTATCATTATCGGCATTGTCTTCATTTTCCTGATGTACAACTCGGGCAAAAACGCGCTTCTCGACAAGAGCGGAATCGACATCAACGTTCCAAATATCGCGGAATCGTCGGAGAACGGTATGCTCATAACCTACAAGGGCAAGCAGTACCGCTATAACGAGAACATCACAAATATTCTCTGCATAGGTAACGACCGAAGCGTGAACGCGATTGAGATTAAGGAATCGGGCGGCAACCAGTACGCGACGGGCGGTCAGGCTGACTCGCTCTTCCTGCTCACAATGGACCTTGAGACAGGCGAAAACAAGGTTGTCAACATCTCCCGTGAAACTATGGCTGAGGTCAACCACTACGACAAGGACGACAAGCTTCTGAGCACCAATAAGGAGCAGATATGTCTTGCGTACGCGTACGGCGACGGCAAGGAAACGAGCTGCAACCACGAACGCGACGCGGTCAGAAAGCTTTTCTATAATCTGCCGATTAACTCGTATCTCTCGCTCGATATTGACGGAATACAGGTAATCAACGACTATGTGGGCGGCGTAACAGTCACCTCTCCCGAGACGATTGCCGAGTTCAAGCAGGGCGAGACCTATACGCTAATGGGAAGCCTTGCCCAGTCGTTTGTACGTTCCAGAAGTCACGAGGGCTTCGACGGCAACAGCAAGCGTATGGAAAGGCAGAAGGAATATCTCAACAGCTTTGCGCTCAACGTTATGGCAAAGACTCGTTCGGATTTGACCACTCCGCTCAACATCTACAACACGGCAAAGCCCTATATCACAACCGATATCGACCTCAACAAGGTCACCTTCTTCGCCGTAACCGCTCTCAGAGGCGGAATGAATGAGCTCAATATGGAGAACGTTCCGGGTGAGGTCAAGGAAGGCAAGGACTTCGCTGAGTTCTACGTTAACGAAAAGGAATTCTTCGAGCTGTTCCTGAAGCTTTACTATACAGAGGTTCGATAATAACTGACACGACGGACGGTGAAAGCCGTCCGTCTTTTGATAGGCAAAGCTAAATCGATACGCGAAGATTGCAAAGATTATCTCAAAGAACACCGCCGCCGTAATCAAGGTCAAGGGGCTGAAAAACGGCTCGACAACCTTGAAGGTCAGGGTGAACGGCGTAGTCCTGAAGCTCAGGGTAAAAGTTAAGTAAAAATGAAAAGGTGAAGATGAACGCGTGTCATCTTCACCTTTCTTTATTTATTGAGCAAATAGGTCGCGAAGGTCAGATAGGTTGCGAAGCTTACCCAGACTATATACGGAATTTGCAGAAGCCCCGCGGTTTTGTTTATCGCGTAGAACTTTACAGTCATTATGATTATCAGCGCAAGGAGCAGTAAAATCCAGATAAACGCGAACAGATAAGCCGATTGGTTGAAGAAGATTATCGGCCAGAAGAAGTTCACCGCGAGCTGGACGGTGTAGACCCACAGCGCCGAGGACTTTTCGTCCTTGGTCGCGAACCTGTCCGTGTAGATAAGGTACGCCGAGATTCCCATCAGCAGAAACAGCGTCGTCCAGACAATCGGGAAGAGCCACGCGGGAGGGGAGAGCGGCGGCTTGACTGCCTTTTCGTAGTTCTCCATTCCCGACATCGACGCAAACGCCGACAGCGCTCCGACGCCGACGCTGATTGCGCAGCTTATCCCGAGCTTTTTGAAGTTTATATTATGAACCAGATTCAAGTAATCACTCCCTTTCATTGTTACCGTTCATATTATATGAAGGGAGACGATGTTTTATAACTTTTTTATCCGCATTGAAAAAGGCTCCTTCGGGACAATATCATTAAGATAAGCCGAAGGTGCTTTTAAGAAAAACACACTTGCTGGAAAGCAGGTGTGTTTTTTTATAAAAAAGCA
>ONAL01000042.1 GCA_900315785.1 uncultured Eubacteriales bacterium | reverse complement strand
AGGTCATAAGTCTTAAAATATGCGATTGTTTCAGCTCTGCACGGTTTTCTGCATCGTTTGGTGTAAGTTTGGTGTAAATGGTGTAAATTCGGTACTTCTAATGTTTCAGAAACCGCATAGATAAGCCATTTTTGAGGGTGTTACTTGTCGAGGGACTTCATTGTGGGAAACAGGAGGACGTCGCGGATTGCGGGGGAATCGGTAAGAAGCATTACCATACGGTCGATGCCGTAGCCGATGCCGCCTGTCGGGGGCATACCGATTTCGAGAGCGTTGAGGAAGTCCTCATCTGTTGTATTTGCCTCGTCGTCGCCCTGAGCGAGCAGCTCTTCCTGAGCCTTGAAGCGCTCGCGCTGGTCGATCGGATCGTTGAGCTCGGAGTAAGCGTTAGCCATTTCCCAACCGTTCATAAAGAACTCGAAGCGCTCAACATAGTTAGGATCGCTCGGCTTTTTCTTTGTGAGCGGAGAAATCTCAATCGGATGGTCCATTACAAAGGTAGGCTGAATCATATGCTCCTCGGCAAATTCCTCGAAGAACAGGTTGAGGATGTCACCCTTCTTATGTCTGTCCTCGAACTCAACGCCCTTTTCCCTGGCAACAGCCTTAGCCTCTTCGTCGGAGTTAATCTCGTTGAAGTCAACTCCCGAATACTTCTTGACTGCGTCGAGCATTGTGATACGCTCAAAGGGCTTGCCGAGATCCATCTCCACGCCGCCGTAGGTAATCTTGGTTGTACCGAGAACCTCCTGAGCAACGTGACGGTAAAGACGCTCGGTGAGGTCCATCATACCGTTGTAATCTGTATATGCCTGATAGAGCTCCATAAGTGTGAACTCGGGGTTATGACGTGTGTCTACACCCTCGTTACGGAAAACTCTGCCGATTTCGTAAACGCGCTCGAGACCGCCTACGATAAGTCTCTTGAGGTAGAGCTCCAGAGAAATTCTGAGCTTTAAGTCCTCGTCAAGAGCGTTAAAGTGTGTGAAGAACGGTCTTGCAGCGGCACCGCCTGCGTTGGCAACGAGCATGGGGGTTTCGACCTCCATAAAGCCCTCGTTATCGAGGAAACGGCGGATTGCGGAGATAATCCTGGAACGCTTGATGAAAGTGTCCTTGACCTCGGGATTCATAATGAGGTCTGTGTATCTCTGACGGTAACGAAGGTCTGTATTTGTCAGACCGTGATATTTCTCGGGAAGCGGCTGAAGCGACTTTGAAAGCAGCTTGACAGCGGTAGCGTGAACGCTGATTTCGCCCATCTGTGTCTTGAAAACAAAGCCCGTAACCTCAACGATATCACCGATATCCCAGCGCTTGAGGATTGCGTACTCGTCCTCGCCGAGGTCGTCGCGCTTTGCGAAAACCTGCATTTTGCCTGTGAGGTCGTGAACGTCAAGGAACGTTACCTTACCCTTGCCGCGCTTGGACATAACTCTGCCCGCGATTGTGACGGTTTTGTTCTCAAGCTCGTCAAACTTCTCGGTGATTTCGCCGCAGGTTGTGTCGCGGTCTGAGGTTGTAACCTCAAAGGGGTCGCGACCCATTTCCTGTAAAATTCTGAGCTTGTCGTAGCGAGCCTTTATCGGGTCGCTGGATATCTGAATCTGCTGCGGATTGTCAGCCATACTTATCTTCCCTTTCCTAGTAACAAATTAACCCTTGGAGATTTCGAGAATCTTCATAGCGATTGTGCCGCTCGGAGCCTCAGCCTCGACAACATCGCCGACAGCGTGACCCGAAAGAGCGTGACCGACGGGGCTTTCGTCGGAAATCTTGCCCTCGGCGGGATTTACATTCTTAACGCCGACGAGAGTGAACTCGCGGGTTGAGCCTGTAGCGAGCATTTCAACTTTAACGTGAGCGCCGAGACGAACGTAGTCTACGTTTTCGTCGGTCTCATCGATAAGCTCGTAGTTCTTGAGAGTTGCCTCGACGTCGCGGATACGAGCTTCGATAATCGCCTGCTCGTTCTTGGCTTCATCGTATTCGCTGTTCTCGGAGAGGTCTCCGTAGGAACGCGCAATCTTGATTTTCTCGGCAATTTCGGGACGTTTTACGCCTTTAAGGAACTTGAGCTCTTCCTCGAGAGACGTAAGATCCGCCTGTGTAAGCATAATCTTCTTAATCATAATTTATCCGTCCTTTCGGTTTTTGATAAAATTACATACCTTAGTATTATAGTTTTTTTAGCTCGATATGTCAAGCGTTTAAGCCAATATTAAAGGGCAAAAAATAAATCTCAGAGCCGCAAAGCCCTGAGATTTAATCATCAGTATCAGTACTCGCTCATCGGATCATAAGCCACGCCGTTGAGACGGGTCTCATAATGCAGATGCGTACCCGACGACCAGCCTGTGGAACCGACATAACCGATAACCTGACCTTTGCTGACGGTCTGACCCGTAGAAACAGCCGTCGAGGTCATATGACCGTAGGTTGTGGAATAACCGTTGCCGTGGTCAATCATAACATAGTTACCGAAACCGCCGCCGCAG
Organism: uncultured Eubacteriales bacterium; assembly: GCA_900315785.1. GTDB lineage: Bacteria > Bacillota > Clostridia > Oscillospirales > Acutalibacteraceae > Ruminococcoides. Next base: position 8,103 of record ONAL01000042.1, on the reverse strand, counting down.
CCGCAGGAGCCGTCCTTGCCCCAGTTGTGCGTACAGGTGTTGTTCGAAGCGATAACCGTACCCGATTCCGCTGCGACGATTGTGTCACCCATTCCAGCGAGAATATCGATACCCTTGTGGCTGTAGCCTCTGTCCTCGCCAAACGGAGAACCGACCGCATAGCATCCCGGAGTGGGCCATGTATAGCCTGAACCCGAAATATTTATCGGTGTATCGGAGCTGCCCGAGCCGCCTGAGCCGCCTGAGCCGCCGCTGCTCTTGTTCTTCTTTGCGTTCTGAGCCGCGTAATAAGCGTCGAGCTGACTCTGGATTTCGTCCTCCTCTGCCTGAGCGTCAGCAAGCAGAGACTTCGCGTCGCTCTTTGCCTGATAGAGCTCAGCAAGAACCGCCTCGTTCTCGGCAAGCAGAGTGTTGAGCTTTTCCTGCTTTGTTTCGAGCTGCTCCTCGGATTCCTCGAGCTCTGCCCTGTCGTCTACGAGCTGCTGCTGTTCACCCGAAACCTTGTCGAGGCGCTTCTGGATTTTGTTAATGAGCTTTTTGTCAGACTCGGTAAGAGTTCTGACAAGCTCTACCTTATCGAGGAAGTCGGAGAAGTCCTTGGCACCGAGAATAATCTCGAGGTCAGAGGTCTCGCCTGCCTCGTAAATTGCGACAAGACGCTTTCTGAGCATCTTCATCTGGTCAGCGACGTCGGCGTTCGCCTTGTCGATAACCGCCTGTTTGTCGGCGATATCATCATTGAGAGCGGAAATCTGACTTGAATAAACGCTGATTTCCTCGTTGAGAGTTTCTATCTGACCGACGAGCGTATCGCTGTACGCTTCCTTGTCGCTGATATCGGACTCAGCTTCGTCGAGCTGCTTCTGATACTCAGCTTCCTTCTCAGCCAAATCGCTGAGCTTTTGCTTATATTCGCTTTCCTTGCTCGCGCTCGCTGTCGGCACAAAAAACGGCAGACTAAGCAGCATAACCGCGAGCATAGCAGATATCAGCCTTTTCATTCTTACACCTTCTTTACCAACCTAATATCTCGTTGCCTTCCTTTTTCAGATACTTTCTAAGCGAAATTACACCCGAAAGAGCACCGATGAACATACCCGAAACTACGAACGCGCCCGCGACGTAGAAGATAACGTCCATAATCGGAATCGAGGTGAATGGAATCACGTTGGTTATAATACTCATTACTCCGTCGTAGAGGAAGAACATCGCGACGGTGGATATCACGGCGGCGATAAAGCCGAGCGTCATACCCTCGACGACGAACGGAATCCTGACAAAGTGGTTTGTCGCTCCGACGGATTTCATAATACTGATTTCAAATCGGCGGCTGTGCATGGTCGCGCGGATTGTATTCGAAATGATAAACAGCGAGATAATCGTGAGCGCCACAACAACCCACAGGCTCATTGTCTGAACAAGGTCGTTGATTTTTGTGAGCTTCTTGGCGGTTTCACGGCGGCTCGCAACCTTCTTGACGCCCTCAATCTTGAGGATGTTCTCGACCGTGCTGTCGTACTTGGACAAATCCTTCATCGTGACGATATACGCGTCGGGAAGCGGGTTGTCGTCCGCCATACGCTGGAAGATATCCTCGCCGAGCGTCTTTTTGTACTTCTTGATAGCCTCATCCTTGGAGTAATACTCCACGTCGGCTACGTTCTTGACCTTTGCGATATCGCGTCCGATGTAGACGGCTTCAACTCGCGAAAGGTTCTCCTTGATATAAAAGGTCGTTTCGTTGCTGTCGCTGACCGAGTCAACTACCTGAGCCACGTTGCGTGAAAACAGCACCGCCGAACCCGTGAGCACAAGACACGAAACAAGCACGCAAACTGAAGCGATACTCATAATTCGGTTGTGCCAGACATTCTTAAAGCCCTCTTTGATGAGGTAACCGAGACCTGTAATCTTCATCAGTTCCCCTCCTTAGGCAATTCCTGCGTATCCTCAGCCGCAGCTTCCTTTATCGGCTCAAACTCAGCCGTATCCCCGGAAACCACGCTTTCGACGATTTCATCAATATCGGGCATTTCAGTCTCAAGAGCCGTTGTAACAGCGTACAAATCCTCAGCGTTATGCTTGGTGTCACTGATAACTCTGCCCTTCTCAATCTCGATAACGCGCTTGTTGAAGTGGCGTACAAGGTCGTGCTCGTGGGTAACGACGAGAATTGTCGTGCCCTGAGCGTTAATCTCGGAGAGGAGCTCGATAATCTCAAAGCTCATCTCGGGGTCGATGTTACCCGTAGGCTCGTCCGCAATGATGATTGCGGGATTGTTGACGAGAGCTCTCGCGAGACTTACACGCTGCTGCTCGCCGCCCGAAAGCTCGGACGGTCTGCGGTTGCCCTTGCCCGAAAGTCCGACAAGCTTGAGGATATAAGGAACCCTCTTCCTAACTGCCGAAGGGCTGGAGCCGATAGCGCGCATAGCAAATGCGACGTTATCATAAACCGTCATCTTGTCGATAAGACGGAAATCCTGGAAAACAATTCCCATATTACGGCGGAGATACGGAACCTTGCGCCGTTTAAGGTTGGTGACGTTCACGCCGTTGACCATAATGGTACCGCGTGAGGGGATTTCCTCATGCATAATAAGCTTTAAAAACGTACTTTTACCTGCGCCCGAAGCTCCCACGATGAACACAAACTCGCCCTTTTCGATTTCGAGGGACGCGTTGTTCAGAGCGTGAGTACCCGAGGGATAGGTTTTGGATACGTTCTTGAACTCAATAATATTGTCCATAATTTCACCCAAAATGATATTGCCCGCGTGTGGAGACAGCGGGCAATTAATTAACTGTTTCAGCTATCGCCGTACTTGAATTACTAAATCAGTATTTAGTAGGATTAGCTGTTAAATACTTCTTAACCATGAGCGCTACCTTGAACACGATAGCGTCCTCAAACTCGCGAAGGTCAAGACCTGTGAGCTTCTTGATTTTCTCGAGACGGTAAACGAGAGTGTTGCGGTGTACAAAGAGCTTACGCGAGGTCTCGGAAACGTTGAGGTTGTTCTCGAAGAACTTCTGGATTGTGAAGAGTGTTTCCTGGTCGAGAGTCTCGATAGAGCCGCGCTTAAACACTTCTCTGAGGAACATATCGCAAAGTGTGGTAGGAAGCTGATAGATAAGACGAGCGATACCGAGGTTATCGTAGCTGATGATGTTGCGCTCTGTGTCGAACACCTTGCCGACCTCGAGAGCAACCTGAGCTTCCTTGAAGGAACGCGCAAGGTCCTTGATGCCCGATACAGCTGTACCGATACCGATTACGCAGTGAGTATAGAACTCGGACGAAAGTGTATCGGAAATAGAGCTTGCGAGCTTTTCGAGGTCGCGGCTCTCGGTCGCCTCAGTGATTTCCTTAACGAGTGTAATCTCGGTTTCGTTGATATTGATAACAAAGTCCTTGGACTTGTCGGGGAACAGGTTCTGAATAACGTCCAGAGCAGATACCTCGGTTTTTGAGGTAATCCTGATAAGAAGGCAAACTCTGAGAACGTCCGAATTGAAGTGGAGCTCTCTCGCCTTGAGGTAGATATCTCCGGGAAGAATGTTGTCCATAATAACATTCTTGATAAAGTTGGAACGGTCGTACTTCTCATCATAGTACTGCTTGATGTTTGTCAGAGAGACTGCAAGCAGCTGAGCTGACTTCTGAGCGTAATCGTCGTTGCCCGCGACAAATACAGCGTACTCAGCTCTTGAGTTTGTGCCGAACGACCTGTATGTTGCGCCGTTAGCTACAAAAGGAACGGTAGAAATAAGCGTTTCGCTGTTGACGCTTTCGTCAACAGCGCCGATTTTGCCGAGGTCGGAGCAAGCGATAACCACTGAGGTCTCGTCGATAACTCCGATTGTGCGGTCTACGGCGTCCTTCATCTGATGGATAATACCCTGAAATAATCTGTTGGACATAGTTAATTCCTCGCTTCGTAAATAATATCACAAAATGACACACTATAAACTAATTACTATTTATCATTTTACACAAATCGAACGAAAAAATCAACCTTTATTTACAAATTTCCTGTTTCTTTTTTATAGAAATTGACGGAACACGGGTAAATGTGCATAAAATCCGTCATTTTAACCGCCTTAAAGGTCGGTTAAACAAGCGTCAAGCTCGCGTGAAATCTTCTCTTTGTCGAGGTTCTGACCGATAAATACGAGCTTAATCATTCTGTCGCCGTACTTTTCGTCCCATTCTTTTCTGAGAATCGGGTCCTCGCCGAGAGCCTTCTTCTGAACGGCAATCGGAGCCGAAGCAATCCACTCGGCATAGTCGGTTGCGGTTACCTGCTTGCCGGCCTGCTCAAGCATATATGCCCAGTCCTTGTCCTCAATGAACCAGAAAACACCCTTTGCTCTGATGATGTTCTTGGGGAAGTTCTGGAGCCAGCGGTCAATCTTGTCACGAACGAACGGCTGACGGCGGAAATATACAAATGTGCCGATGCCGTACTCCTCAACCTCTCCCTCACCGTGATGATGGTGATGGTGGTGATGACCGTGGTGGTGCTCCTCATGCTCCTTGTGGTCATGGTCGTGATGATGCTCGTGCTCTTCCTCGTCGTGGTCGTGGTGGTGATGCTCGTGTTCATCATCGTCGTGGTCGTGGTGATGATGTTCATCGTGGTCGTCATCGTCATCATCGTCGAGGTCTGCGTTAAGCTCCTGAACCCAGCCCGGAGAGTTGCATACCTTCTCAAAGTCAAAGGAATTTGTATCGAGAATCTCCCCTACGTCAACCTTGCCGTAGTTGGTCTCGATAAGCTTAGCCTCGGGCTGTAAAGCCTTGATAACCTTCTTCACCTTGGCGAGCTCCTCGGGAGTTACGGAATCAACCTTGTTGATAACGATTGTGTTGCAGAACTCAATCTGCTGGATAATAAGGTTCTCGATATCCTCCTCACCGATGTTATCGGAGAGCAGAGTACCTCCGCAGCCGAACTCGGTGGAAAGTCTCGCGGCGTCTACAACCGAAACGATGTTGTCCAGACGGCAAATCTTCGGTACGGACGGGTCGTTCATTGAACCGTCAAGGTACGAAATGGTCTGGGCAATCGGAATCGGCTCGCAGATACCCGAAGCCTCGATAAGTATATAGTCAAACTTATTCATTCTGATAAGGTCGCAAATCTGCTTGATGAGGTCAGTCTTGAGTGTACAGCAGATACAGCCGTTCTGGAGAGGAACAAGGTTATCGTCCTTCTCGTTTACGATACCGCCCTTCTGAATCAGCTCGGCGTCGATGTTAACCTCGCCGATATCGTTGACGATAACGGCAACCTTGTAGCCCTGCTGGTTGTTAAGAACGTGATTAAGCAGCGTTGTTTTGCCTGCGCCGAGGTAACCCGTGAGCAGTGTTATCGGCATAATCTTTCTCTTAGCCATAAAATTACTTCCTTTCATATTATTATCTTTATTATCTTTCCTGAGCTATAAAAGTTATTATACCACCGTTTGTCAAATATAACAATATAGATTTTGGGCGTTTTGTACGCTGTTTAATCACCAAAAATGGATAATTATACAGCAGAGAAATGAAAAATTTGCACAAAATTAAAAAATAATTGAGAAATTTTCAAATTTAGCTTGCATTTTTATTAATTTTGTATTAGAGTAGTTATGCTTGTTTTTTTAAACTATATTAAAAGAAAAGAGGAAAAACTATGAAAAAAATAATTGCACTTGTACTCGCAGTTGTTCTCGCCGCAAGCTGTATGTTTGTTATGGCTTCCTGCGGAGACAGCAAGAACAACAGCAGCAGCAAGAAGGAAGAGGCTAAGGAGCTTCACATGGCTACAAACGCCGAGTTCCCTCCCTATGAGTATATGGAGAAGAACAAGATTGTCGGTATCGACCCCGACATCGCTCAGGCTATCTGTGACAAGCTCGGCTACAAGCTCGTTATTGACAACATGCAGTTTGACGCTATCATCGCGGCTGTAACATCAGGCAAGGCTGATTTCGGTATGGCAGGTATGACAGTAACCGACGAGAGAAAGGAAGCTGTTGACTTCACCGACACATACGCTACCACAACTCAGGTTATCATCGTTCGCGATAAGGATTCCAAGGTTGCAAGCGCTGACGACCTCGAGGGCTCTGCTATCGGCGTTCAGCTCGGCACAACAGGCGACATCTTCGCTTCCGACGTCAAGGACGCTAAGATTCAGAGATTCAGCAAGGGCGCAGACGCTGTAGAGGCTCTCTCCACAGGCAAGATTGACGCTGTTATCATTGACAGCGAGCCCGCAAAGGAATTTGTAAAGGCTAAGGAAGGTCTCAAGATTCTTGACGATCCTTTCGCTGAGGAAGAGTACGCTATCTGCCTCAAGAAGGGCAGCGATCTCACAGCAGAGTTCAACAAGGCTCTCAAGGAGCTCAAGAAGGACGGCTCGCTTGAGAAAATCGTTAACAAATATATAGGCGACTGATATTAACAAAGATTGCAACCGCCGAAGTCGGCGGTTGTAATTTTCTATATGAGGTAATTTTATGCTAGAATTCTTTCAGGGTATAGGAAACAGCCTGTACAAAATGTTTATCGTCGAGGATCGCTGGCAGATGATTCTCGGAGGCTTGGGAACAACCCTTTTCATAGCCTTCGCCGCCACTCTCCTCGGAATTGTTCTGGGCTTTCTGGTTGCCATTGTTCGCTCAACCTATGAGATGAACCTTAAAAAGAAGCGCTGCCGCAAGTTCGGCGACGTTGTAATGAAATTCTTTAACGTAATCGCTAACATCTACATAACCGTTATCCGAGGCACCCCTCTGATGGTACAGGTTATCATTATGTTCTTTATTGTCTTTGCGTCTGAGTCAAACGGACTTATCCCCGCTATTCTTACCTTTGGTATCAACTCGGGTGCTTACGTCGCGGAGATTATGCGTTCGGGAATTATGTCGATTGACAAGGGTCAGTTCGAGGCGAGCCGTTCGCTCGGCTTCAACTACGTTAACACAATGGTTTTCGTAATTCTGCCGCAGGCTCTCAAAAACGTTCTCCCTGCTCTCGGCAACGAGTTCATCGTGCTTCTCAAGGAAACCTCGGTCGCGATTTATGTATCCGTCCAGGAGCTCACCTTTACGGGTAATATGATAGCTTCGAGAACCTACGATATGTTCACCGCATGGTTCACCGTCGCGGCTATCTATCTGATAATTGTTATGATTTTCAGCTTCTTCCTGAAGAAGCTCGAAAGGAGGCTGCGCAACAGTGACCACTGATAAAGAAGTTCTCATCAAGGTTGAAAATCTTGAAAAATCCTTTGACAACGTTGAGGTTCTCAAGGGTATCAACCTCGAAATAGACAAAGGCGACGTGGTAGTAATCGTCGGAGCCTCGGGCTCGGGCAAAAGTACGCTTCTGCGCTGTCTGAACAGACTTGAAGAGCCTACAGGCGGCAAAATATACTTTGAGGGCGTAGATATCACCGACCCCAAGGTTGATATCAACCTTCACCGTCAGAAGATGGGAATGGTGTTCCAGCAGTTCAACCTCTTCCCCCATATGACGGTCCTCAGAAATATGACAATCGGACCGATTAAGCTTCTCAAGCAAAGCAAGCAGGAGGCCGAAGCAAACGCGATGGCGCTTCTTGAAAAAGTCGGTCTCGCGGACAGAGCCGACGCTTATCCGTCGCAGCTCTCGGGCGGTCAGAAGCAGAGAATCGCAATCGTAAGAGCGCTTGCAATGAACCCCGACGTGCTCCTCTTTGACGAGCCGACCTCGGCGCTCGACCCCGAAATGGTCGGAGAGGTTCTCGAGGTTATGAAGTCTCTCGCCAAGGACGGAATGACAATGGCTGTCGTAACCCACGAAATGGGCTTTGCGCGTGAAGTCGGAACACAGGTTGTGTTCATCGACGAGGGCGTTATAGTCGAGCAGGAAAAGCCCGACGAGTTCTTCGACAACCCCAAGAGCCCCCGACTCAAAGACTTCCTTTCAAAAGTCTTATAACAAGCGCCGACCGATAAAACAGTTTTACACAATCGAGTAGGGCGGAATAGCTCCGCCCTCTCACACCACCGTACGTGCCGTTCGGCATACGGCGGTTCAATTTAATTTCAAAGTATGTTGATTAAGAT
>ONAL01000009.1 GCA_900315785.1 uncultured Eubacteriales bacterium | reverse complement strand
TAGATGTAGTCAAGAAATACATCTACTAATTTTAAGAATATTTGCGGCTATCATCCCACAGCTAAAGCAATGGGTTTTCTCGCCGCAAGAAATTATAATAGAGATAAAAAATGCGCTCGGCGTCCTCTGTGAGACTCCGAGCGCTTAATAATAAATTAATTACGCATTACGCATTCCGAATTGCGAATTGTTATTCCGTGATTTCCCATTTAATGCCGTCGGGCGTGTCGATGAGCTTGATGTGTCTTGCGGCGAGCTCGTCGCGGATACGGTCCGCGGTCGCCCAATCCTTGTTCTTGCGGGCTTCCTGACGCTCTGCGATGAGCGCTTCAATCTCGCTGTCAAGGTCGCTTTCCTCAGACTTCTCGCTGATGAGACCGAGGCTGAGCACCTTGTCGTACTCGCCGACGAGGTAAAGCTTGGTCGCGTCGTTCACGTCTGCCTTGAGCGTGTCGTAGAGCGCGGTAATCGCGAGCGAGGTGTTGAGGTCGTTTTCGAGAGCCTCGCGGAATTTTGCGTCGAGCTCCTTTGCCTTTTCGGTCTCGACCTCGCCGTCAGCCTTTAATCCGGCGATACGCTTAACGAGCTTGTCGTAAGCCTTAGCCGCGTTGTCGAGGCTGTCGTAGGAGAAGGTGAGCGGCTTGCGGTAGTGGCTCTGCAGGCAGAACAGACGGTAAACAAGCGGATTGTAGCCCTTTTCCTCGAGCAGTGAAACGGTGAGAAACTCGCCCTTTGACTTGCTCATCTTGCCGCGCGCGTCGTTGAGGTGAAGTACGTGGAACCAGTGCGGACACCACTCGTGACCGAGGAAAGCCTCGCTCTGAGCGATTTCGTTGGTGTGGTGAGGGAAGGCGTTGTCTACGCCGCCGCAGTGAATGTCGAGATACTCGCCGTTGTGCTTAATGCTGATAGCGGAGCATTCGATGTGCCAGCCGGGGTAGCCTACGCCCCAGGGGCTGTCCCATTTGAGCGCCTGGTCCTCGAACTTTGACTTGGTGAACCAGAGCACAAAGTCGGTCTTGTTGCGCTTGTTCTCGTCCTCGGTTACGTCCTCGCGCACGCCTACGTCGAGGTCGTCGGCGTTCATATTGCCGAACACATAGTAGTTGTCGAGCTTTGAGGTGTCAAAGTATACGTTGCCGCCCGCAAAGTAAGCGTAGCCCTTGTCCATAAGTGTCTGAACCATTGTGATGAACTCGTCGATACAGTTCGTCGCGGGCTCGACCACGTCGGGCGTCTTGATGTTGAGCTTTCTGCAGTCGTCAAAGAACGCGTCGGTGTAGAACTTGGCGATTTCCATAACCGTCTTGTGCTCGCGCTTTGCGCCCTCAACCATCTTGTCGTCGCCTGTGTCGGCGTCCGAGGTGAGGTGTCCGACGTCGGTGATGTTCATAACGCGCTTAACGTCGTAGCCCGAGTAGCGCAGATACTTTTCAAGCACGTCCTCCATTATGTAGGTGCGGAGATTGCCGATATGGGCAAAGTGGTACACGGTGGGACCGCAGGTGTACATATTGACCTTTTTGCCGCTGTGCGGAACGAACTCCGCTTTTTTCTGTCCGAGTGTGTTGTATAAAATCATTTTGTTACTCCATACTTATAAATTCTTTATTCTGAACGAGGTAGATAACCCCCGATATTATGCAGAAAACCGTCGAAATCCAGAGCAGAACCTCGCCCGAAATCAGAAACGCCGTCGAAAGCGTCGGTGCCGAGATATGAGCGAGCGAGAGGATTTCGAGGACTGTTTGCATTACGAAAATCGCGATAATCGCAATCATCTGTGTGACTGTCTTGACCTTGCCCCAGATGTTCGCCGAGACGACCTTGCCGTCGCTCGCCGCGAGCAGTCGGATTGAGGTCACGGCAAATTCTCTGAACAGCACGATAATCACGAGAATACAGTCGCTCAGCCCGAGCTGAACGAAGCAAAGCATTGCCGACATAACAAGAATTTTGTCGGCGAGCGGGTCGCTGAACTTGCCGAAGTTTGTCACAAGTCCGCGTTTTCTCGCGATTTTGCCGTCAAACAGGTCGGTAAGGCTTGCCGCGCCGAACAGCGCAAGCGCCGCTAAATTGTGCAAGGGAAAATCAATCAGGATTGCCGCCACAAAGAACGGCACGAGGATTATCCTTGACAGCGTCAGTTTGTTTGGTAAATTCATTAAATCATCTCTCCAACAGGGTCAATGCCCAAGTGGTCTGTTATTCTGACTTTTACAAAGGAGCCGACCTGCGGCTTTTCGTCCGATGAGGTGAAGAACACGTTGCCGTCAACCTCGGGACAGTCGTTCGCGCTTCTGCCGAAGAAGCAGCCCGCGTACTTGTCGTAGCCCTCAACGACTACCTCGATGACCTCGCCGATTTGCTTCTCGGCGTAGTCCTCCATAATCAGCTGCTGGCTTTCCATTATGATTTCGGCTCTGCGGTTCTTTACGTCCTCGTCGAGCTGGTCGGGAAGCTTCGCGGCTGGTGTGTCCTCCTCCTGTGAATAGGGGAAGCAGCCGAGCCTTTCGAAGCGGATATCCTTGACAAACTGCGCGAGCTCTTCGAACTGCTCCTCGGTTTCACCAGGGAAGCCCGTTATAAAGGTCGAGCGCAGCGTTATGTTCGGGATTCTCTGTCTGAGTTTATTCAGAAGAGCTGTCAGGTATTCGACGTCGCCCTTGCGGTTCATACGCTTGAGCACGTCGCCGTCGCAGTGCTGGAGCGGTAAATCAAGGTATTTTACAATTTTGTCCTCGGTCGCGATTACGTCGATAAGCTCGTCGGTAATCCGCTCGGGATAACAGTAAAGCACCCTTATCCATTTCAGCCCGTCAATTTTGCACAGCTCCTTTAATAGCTTCGGGAGCATTGGCTTGCCGTAAATGTCGTTGCCGTAATACGAGGTGTCCTGAGCGATTACGATGAGCTCCCTGACGCCGTTCTCGGCGAGCCCCTTCGCTTCGCTGACAAGATTCTCGATTGTGCGGCTGCGGTATCTGCCGCGAATCATCGGGATAGCGCAGTAGGTACAGTGGTTGTCACAGCCCTCGGCGATTTTGAGATAAGCGAAGTAGGACGGAGTGCTCCGAACTCTGCCGCCCTCAAGCGCAAGCTCCTCCTTGGGAGGGAAAACCTGTTGCTTGCTGCCTTCGAGCGCCTTTGTGATAATCTCGGCAATCTGGTCGTTAGCGCCGATACCCACGCACGCGTCAATCTCGGGAAGCTGCTCCATAACCTGTTCGCGGTATCTCTCGGCGAGACAGCCTGTGACAATCAGGCACTTTATCTTGCCTTCCTTTTTCAGCTCGGCAAGCTCGAGGATTTCCTCAATGCTCTCCTGTTTTGCGGGCTCGATAAACGCGCAGGTGTTGACGATTGCCGCGTCCGAGAACGCGATATCCTCGACAAACTCAAAATCCGCGTCGCCGAGCCGCTTTAAGAGCATTTCCGCGTCCACGCGGTTTTTGGCACAGCCGAGCGAGACTATTCCGATTTTATATTTCATAACATTCCTCAGTGTAATCGCTTAGTACAGCGTTGATGTCGCCCCACGAATAGCCCATTCGCTGTAGAGCCGCGACGGCTCTGCGTCTGCCTTTTTCGTCTTTCAGGACGGATTTATATTTTGTTTCAAGAATTATAGATATATGCTCCCTCGGGTCGGGGTCAAGCTCGTCGAGAATTTGCTCTGCCAGCTCCTTGTCGATACCCTTTTCGCTGAGCTTGTACATAGCTCCGCGCCGCGACAGGTGCTTGACGTTTATGAGCTGCTCGCAGTATCGCCTCGCGTATCTTTCGTCGTCGACAAGCCCCAGCTCTTCCATACGCTCGACTGCCTTTTTCGCGGACTCCTCGTCGCTGTCGCGTCGGATTTTTGTCTCGAGCTCGCGCTTGCTGTGGTCGCGGCAGGAGATTAGCCAGAGCGCCTTTTCCTTGGCGCGCTTCTCGTTCGATAAGTCAATCAGCTCCCTGAGCTCCTCGTCGGAAATCTCGCTTCCGACAGAAAACCGCGAAGCGAGCACCGCCTCGGTGTCGAGCTTGAGCGCAAACTCTCCGTCGATGTATATCGCCGAAAGGCGCTTGCGCTTCGGAACAATATCGGTTATTTTCATCAGTCGTCAGCCAGAATATCGATGTTCGCGCCCGACTTCTTCTCGGCTGCGGGTGCCGCCTTGACCTCTACGGGCTTTGCCGAGGTCTTAGCCTTTGCGGCGGGCTTTTTCTTGGTTGTGAGCTTGTCGATATTCTCCCAGAGGTCCTTCTCGATTCTCTCGGCGAGCTCTGTGTCGTTGGTGAGAAGCTCCTTGACGTTCTCACGACCCTGACCGAGTCTCTCGCCGTTGTAGCTGAACCACGCGCCTGCCTTCTGGATAACGTCAGCCTTCGCCGCGAGGTCAACGAGCTCGCCTACGCGGCTGATGCCCTGACCGTACATAATATCGAACTCGGCTTCCTTGAAGGGGGGAGCGATTTTGTTCTTGACAACCTTTGCTCTTGTGCGGTTGCCTATCATTTCGCCGTTCTGCTTGAGGGTCTCGACCCTTCTGACGTCGATTCTGACGGAAGAATAGAACTTGAGCGCGCGTCCGCCTGTCGTAACCTCGGGGTTGCCGTAGATTACGCCGACCTTTTCACGCAGCTGGTTGATGAAGATTGCGACGCAGTTGCTCTTGTTGATTGCGCCCGCAAGCTTTCTGAGCGCCTGAGACATAAGTCTCGCGTGAAGTCCGACGTGGCTGTCGCCCATTTCGCCCTCGATTTCAGCCTTGGGAACGAGCGCCGCGACGGAGTCGATAACGATGACGTCAATCGCGCCTGAGCGGATAAGAGCCTCGGCGATTTCGAGCGCGTCCTCGCCTGTGTCGGGCTGAGAAACGAGCAGAGAGTCAACGTCAACGCCGAGCGCGGAAGCGTAGGTCGGGTCGAGCGCGTGCTCAACGTCGATGAACGCGACGTTGCCGCCGTTCTTCTGACCTTCCGCGATACAGTGGAGCGAAAGCGTGGTTTTACCCGAGCTCTCGGGTCCGTAAATCTCGACGATTCTGCCTCTGGGGAGACCGCCGATTCCGAGCGCGATATCAAGCGACAGAGAGCCTGTCGAGATGTGCTCGATGTTCATATGTCTGTTCTCGCCGAGACGCATAACTGCGCCCTTGCCGAACTGCTTTTCAATCTGTCCGAGCGCGGTTTCAAGCGCCTTGTTCTTATCAACTGCCATAATATACCTCCAACTTTTTCGTAAATAATTACCTTTTTCGTACTGCAATTATTTTAATATATATCGGGGAAAAAATCAATATAAATGCGGATATTTATTCGAACAAATTTTCTATTTTCGATTCAGTGTCCCATAAACCGCCCTCTGAATTCCGCCGAGGTCGGTTTGTGAGCGGATATCCGTATAGCCCTTGCCGCTCATAAGGGCTTTGACGAGGTCGAGCTGACCTTCGCCGAGCTCGAACGCGAGCACGCCGCCGCTTTTCAGCTTGTCTGTCCAGTCGCTGATTATGAAGCGGTAGAAGTCGTAGCCGTCCTCGCCGCCGTCGAGCGCGAGCCTCGGCTCAAAGCCGACTTCCTTTTGAAGCGTCGCGATTTCGTCGGACTTTATGTAAGGCGGATTTGAGAGAATAAGGTCGAAAAAACCGTCCTCGAAGCTGTCGGTCAGCTCAAAAATATCGCCCTCAGTCACCTTGACGTCAACTCCGTTGAGACGGATATTTTCGTAAAGATAGGGGAGAGCCCTGTCGGACTTCTCGACTGCTTGGACCTCGCTGTCGGTGTGCTTTGCAATCGCAATCGCCAGAGCTCCGCTTCCCGAGCAGAGGTCAAGGACCTTCGGGTTCTTTTTGTTTTTGAGAAGGTCGAGACAGGCTCTGAGCAGAACCTCGGTGTCGTCACGGGGAATGAGCACGCCCTCGCCGACCTTGAGCGGACAGCCGTAAAATTCCCACTCGCCGAGCAGATACTGGAGCGGCTCGCCGCTCAGTCTGCGCTCGACAAGGCTTTCAAAAAGTGAAGCGTCCCCGATTTGCATATCGCCGTTTATGAGAAGCTCGTTCTGCGTGATTCCGAACGCCTTCTCAATCAGGCATAATGAGTTAAAGGCAGGAGCGTCAATTCCTGCCTTATCAAATTTGTCTTTAGTTTTTGCGTAAAATTCCTTAATTACAGCAGCCATCTTTCACAATATCCGAGCCGTCGTCGGGGATAACCGCGGAGATAGCCTCGATAGCGACCTCGCACATATCCTCGCTCGGTTCCTTTGTCGTAATTCTCTGAGCCCAGAGACCGGGCGCGGCGATGATTCTGGTGAGCCTGTTGTCGTGCTTGCCGCAGAACTTGATGAGCTCATAGCCGATACCGATTGTGAGCGGAAGCAGAAGGAGCTTGAACACGGGTCTGAGCCACGAAATGCCGAACGGAGCGTGGGGGATAAAGAGACCCACGATGATTCCGACGAGCAGGCTCAGAAGGATGAAGCTCGTGCCGCAGCGGGGATGAAATCTGCGCTGCTTCTTGACGTTCTCGACGGTCAGAGGGAGCTCGTTTTCATAGCAGAAAATCGCCTTGTGCTCGGCTCCGTGATACTGGAAAACGCGCTTCATATCGCGCATCTGCGAAACGATGAGAATGTAGGCGAGGAAGATGACAATCTTGAGAAGTCCCTCGGCTACGCTCTGCCAGAATACTACGACCTCGCCGCCCTTTCTGATGTCGGGAACGGCAAGACCGATGAGGTTGAATATCCATGTCGGGAGGAAGAAGAACAGCAGAATCGCGAGCGCTACACCGATAAGCGTTGAGAAAACCATCAGAATTTTCATAAACTTGTCGCCGAGCTTTTCGTCTACCCATTTTTCGAACTTTGAGGGCTCCTCTTCTTCGACCTCGCCCGCCTCAAGCGCCTTGTCAGCCGAGAGCATAAGGCTCTTGTAGCTCAGACGCATTGAATCTATCATTCCCGCGACGCCGCGGAAAAACGGAAGCTTCCAGAATTTGCTTGACTGTCCGAGGAACTTGATGCTGACGTCCTCGGTGTAGATGCTGTCCTCGCCCGTGCGCACCGCTACGGTGATTCGCTTGGGACCGCGCATCATTATGCCTTCAATCAGCGCGCTGCCGCCGATTGAGGTAATCTTCTTGGTCTGTGTTTTCTTACTCATCATATACCTTCTTTTTGCTTGTCCTTGAGTACGGGGAGCGTGAGCGTTACCGTTGTGCCTACGCCCTCGCCCGATTCGATTTCGAGCGTACCCTTGTGAAGCTGCATAATTTCGTCGGCAACGGCAAGTCCGATACCCGAGCCGTTGACCTTCTGATTAGCCTTGTAGAATTTTTCCTTAACCTTGGGCAGGTCCTCGGCGGGGATTCCGCAGCCCGTATCCGTCACGATAATCTGGATGATGTCGGGCTCCTGCTCCTTGTTGTATTTGACCTCTATAGCGACAACTCCGTCCTCGGGAGTGTACTTGAGAGCGTTGTCGATGATATTGATGAACACCTGCTTGAGCCTGTTTCGGTCTCCGTAAACGGGGGGATAGACCGCCTCGGGCTCGTCGTAGATGAGGTGCTTGTTCTCGCTAACCGCGCGGTCGCGCAGCATATAGATTGCTTCGTCAAGCTCAGCGAGAATATCGAGCTTTTCGTTTAAGAGCACCATTCTGCCTGTCTGGATTCGCGAGAAGTCAAGCAGCTCCTCAACAATTCCAGTAAGCCTTCCGCTTTCCTTGATGATGACGCTCATACCCTTGTCAAAGGTCTTTCGGTCAAGCTTTCTGCGCGAGGAAAGCTGCATGGTCTCCGCCCAGCCCTTAATCGCCGTCAGCGGAGTTCTCAGCTCGTGCGAGACGCGCGAGATAAAGTCATTTTTCATCTGCTCGGTGGCTTCAAGGTCCTTCGCCATATCGGTGAACGCGTCGCAGAGGTCGCCGATTTCGTCGTTGTAGCGCTTCTCAATCTTGGTCGAGAAGTCGCCGTGAGCGATTTTGTTGGCGGTCTCGCTGAGCTCTCGGACAGGCGCGACGATTGAACGCACAAAGTAGGAGCCCGTGAAGCCGACGAGGAACAGAATCGCAAGTCCCGCGGCAACCGCGAACGCCGAGTAAAGGATAACCGTCTCGTTGACCCTGTCAACCGAGACTATGTAGCGCACGGCTCCGATAACCGAGCCGTTTGAGTTAGTGATAACGCGCGTAAGGCTCGTGATGTTCTCGCCCGAGCCGAGCTCGCCCTTGTAGAAGGCGCTGCCCGTGCTGTTCTCCTTTGCCTCGTCAAAGTCGGGCATACTCTCGTTTTCGTCATACGAAAAGCCCGAAGAGGTGAGGATAATACGTCCCGTGGAGTTTATCGCCATAACCTCCATTTCCTCCTTGTGGCGGAAATCCTCGACGTATTCCTTGGCTCCCGACGCGAAGGCTGACGAGTTGTCCGCCTTGTAGTCGTCAAACACGGCGGAAAGCTCGTTAGATACCGAGCTCAGCTCGCGCTCCACCTCGTTGTTGAACAGATAAACAATCGAGAAGATAACGCCCGTTGTGATGAGAGCTATTATTAAAAATATGACAAGCATTGTCGATAGAACCCATCTTCTGGTAATTCCCCTGAACAAGCGTTAATCCTCCTTTAATCAGTATAATCAGCCGTTAGAATCCCATTTGTAGCCGAGACCCCATACGGTAACGATGTACTTGGGGTTTGAGGGCTCGTCCTCGACCTTCATTCTCAGACGGCGGATATTAACGTCGACAATCTTTTCCTCGCCGACATAAGCGTCGCCCCATACGTGGCTGAGAATGTCGGTTCTGTCGAGGGTTTCGCCGGGATTGGAGAAGAAGTACTCCATAATCTGGAACTCGACCTGTGTGAGCTCGATTGTCTGACCGTTCTTGAGAAGCGCTCTGTTGCGGAGATTCAGAATGAAATCGCCCGAATGGAGCTCCTCCTTGAAGTTGTTTTCGGCGTTAGCCTGAGCCAGAGATACGCGGCGGTGGAGCGAGTCAACTCTTGCCAGAAGCTCCGAGGGAGAGAAGGGCTTTGTGACGTAATCGTCGGCGCCGAGCATAAGTCCCGTAACCTTGTCCATCTCCTGAGTTTTTGCGGAGAGCATAATAATGCCGAGACCTCCGTTTTTGCCTCTGAGTTCCTTACATACCTGGAATCCGTCGATGCCCGGGAGCATTACGTCGAGAATAGCGACGTCAAAATCTCCGCCGTTCTCCTCGTACTTTCTGAGGGCGGCTTCGCCGCTGTCAGCCTCGACAACCTCGTAGCCCGCTCTCTGCAGGTTGATTACGACGAAGTCGCGGATTGCGGATTCATCCTCGCATACAAGTACCTTTTTCATTTCAAAAACCTCCGTTAAAATCAGGCGCTGATATCGTTCAGCGCGAAATTTTCTCTTACTGTATTATCGTCGACGTATAGCGTCTCCGAATCGCCCAGCTTGTAGGCGTAAATGTACTGATTATAGCTCTCGAGCGTCGAATAGCCCTTCATCTTTTCGGACGTTGCTCCGACGTCGAACACCCTGATTGTGAGCAGCTTTTCGCCGTTTGCGTCGCTGCCCGAGACGATATCCGTCTCTCTGCTGTCGTCGCTCATAACGGCGTAAACGTCGTTCGTGAAGTAGTCGGGAAGCTTGAAGTAAAAGCCGTAGTCAAGGTTGCTTATGCACCTGAGCTTGTCGGAAAGCTTCGACTTCTCGGTGTTGAGCGAGCGCCAGTTGATTATGGAAGCCGCGTTGGCTGCGCCTGAGGGCGGCTCAGCGTCGGTTATCGGGATTTCGATAAATCCGTCCTGGTCGATGTCCTGACTCTTCACGCTGTAGGTTCTGTAGGTCGGAGCCTGTTTTTTGCCTGTGGTCAGGGGATAGTTGAGCAGCTCCGTTTTGTCGGAATCATAGTAGATAATCTGGGTGTTGAAGCCCTTTTCGAGAGCGCCGTCAACGGCAACGCCCATTGTCTCCTTGTTGAGCAGACCCGAGCAGATGTTGTCAAACCTCGTGACGTTCGTGTCCATCGGACAGGTCGCGAGCGTATAGAGCACGCTGTTGTCGTAGTCGATGAGCTTCGCTTCCGACGCGGTTTCGCCCGATTCTATGGTGAACGCGAGGATTTCGCTGCCGCCGTCGCGGTCATAATCTCCCGCGCAGAAGCCCGAATATGACGTGGTAAACTCGTTTTTTACGGTAGTTTTCTTATCCTTGTCATAGTCGAACACCAAAAGCTCGTTGAGGTCGCCTGTTCCCGAGAATCCCACGAGAATCTCCGACGTGCCGTCAAAGTCATAGTCCGCGAACAGAACGCTGTCCACCTCGGTGTAGCCTGTGTCAAAGTCGCCGCAGTTCTTCCAGTCGCCGTCCTTGTCAGAGCACATCACGAGAAGGTGAACCGACTTTTCGCTTCCCGCGCTGAAGAACGCAATCGCCTCGTCCGTGCCGTCCGAGTTGAAATCCTCGGTGACAATCGCCGAGCGGTAGCTGCCGCTGTTTGGATATTTGAGCTTGTAGCTTCCGCCCGAAGCCTCTTCCACGAGCTTTTCGATTGCGGCTTCTCTGCCCGTGGTCTTGGGCGGGTGCAGTAAATTGTCGCTTTCAAAGCCGAAAGAACAGCCGCCGAGCGCCAGAGCGGCGCCGAGCGCGATTATCGGCAAAAATAATTTTTTCATAAAATTATCCTTTCGTCGCGACCAGATATTTTATCTTGATTCCTTCCTCCGAGAACATCCTCTCGTGCTCTGTCATCGGGGTCAGGTCAGCGTCAATTGAGCTGTTGTGCAAGTCGTAGCTGAGGGTGAGAACCGTGTAGTTCTCTTCCTTTAAATATTCGAGCGTATCCTCGAAAAGTCCGTCGTCGTCGGTCTTGAAATGCACCTCGTCGCCGCCCGTGAGAAGCTCTCGGTAAAGCCTGAGCTTTCTGGGATGGGTGAGACGCCGCTTGTTGTGCTTGGGACGCGGCCACGGATTGCAGAAGTTTATGTAAATGCGTGAGATTCTGTCCTCGGGAGCGATGATTTTGTCGAGCATATCGACGTTGTAGCGGACGAGCGCGATGTTGTCAATCTCCCTGTCCGTGCCCTCGAAAAGACTTACGATATTTCGTCTGCCGACGCCGAGCATATCGAGCTTGATGTCAACCGCGATGAAGTTGATTTCGGGGTGTTTGAGCGCCATTTGTCCCACAAACGAACCCTTTCCGCAGCCAACCTCGAGCATAATCGGCTTGTCGTTTTTGAAAAAGCTTTTCCAGTTTCCGCGAAGCTTTTCGGGCTCCGCGACGTAAAAATCGCATACGCTGAGCTCAGGCTCAGCCCATTTCTTTTTTCTGATTCTCAACTTAATTACTCCTGCACATAACTATACAAAAAACATTATAACAAATAAAAAGCAATATTGCAATCTTTATTTTACAAAATGAAATCTTTATTCTTTAAAAGATTAAAGCAATGTAAGAATAGGTAACAATATTCTAATAAAGAATTTAGCAAAAATCTGAAAGGTCTAAAAGTACAAGCGCTTTAGTCCGTTATTATAAGAAAGGCACAAATTGAAGCCCGTATTTTTGGTAATTAATATTGATTATTAGGATTGACAGATTGACCCTTTTATTTTAAAATTAACTTGAAAGTTTATGCTTTCCATTTAAAAGGAGGTTTTTTTATGAAATTCTGTACATCCTGCGGTGCTCAGCTCAACGATGATACTAAGTTCTGTACATCCTGCGGCGCACCTGTTCAGCAGGCAGCGGCTCCCGCTCAGCAGGCGGCTCCCGTTCAGCAGGCGGCTCCTGTTCAGCAGGCGGCTCCCGTTCAGCAGACAGCTCCCGTTCAGCCTGCGGCTCCCAAGGAGCCCAAGCCCAAGAAGAACCTTAAGGTTCCGATTATCCTCGGTTCAATCGGTCTGGTTGTAATCATCGGCATAATCGTATTCTTTACGGTATTCTTCCCCGAGATGGTAGCAAAGCACATCAAGATGAGCGACTTCGTAACCGCTAAGTTCAGCAACTCCAAGTATGTTGACGGCAACATTTCAGGTTACCTTACACTCGACCTCGACAAGGCTTACAAGGCTTGCGTCGACGACAGAAACAAGTGCTCGTCCTACAAGTTTTCTGATTACTTCAGATATTTCAACGAGTCCTTCAGCGAGAAGAGCGCAAAGGATACAGTTGAGGCTAAGTTCAACGTAATCAAGGACGCAAGAGACATCAAGGAGCTCGAGGGCTTAATCGGCGTACGTTTCGACGCTGAGGAAGTCGTAAAGGTTAAGCTCGCTGATGAAATCAAGGCTCAGAACATCGACGTTTTAACTCCCGTCGACATCGACTTCTACAAGTACATCGACGAGAATTACTACACCACAGGTATCAGCCCCGACAAGGTTTACATCAACCTCAAGGACGGCGAGTTCAAGGAGGGCGACTACAAGCTCAAGCTCGAAGGCTTCCAGGGCTCAGAATGGGATACATCGGGTGAGTTCACAATCTCCAAGGACGACACAGTTCTCGCTACGGTTTATGTATATTCCGAGTCCAGCAGCGCCAAGGATAAGAGCCAGGTTAACATCACTCTCTCTTATTCCTCTGACTACAACGACGATACTCTAATCTACGACACAGCTATCCGTGTAGCTTCCAAGTCGAAGAAGTACGACGTAACAGCTCAGAAGGGCGTTACACTCGACGAGGCTAAGAAGAACATCGATACTCTTATCAAGAAGACAGAGAAGGACAACAAGTCCTCAAGCTACAACATCGACGTAGTTTCAAGCTACCTGCTCACAGCAAAGGATAAGGACGAGGAGAACCAGAACCTCATCATCAATATCTACTGCCAGACCTACAAGAAGGACAGCAAGTACAAGTACTACTACACAGACGGCTTCAAGAACTGCTACATCGACACCTATGAGACTGACAAGGAAAGCCAGTTCAAGTTCGAGGATGATTATTATTCTTCATGGTCAAGCTCTTCAAGCGAGAACGAAGCTTTAAGAGATATCAAGACTGATTATCAGAAGGATTACACAATCCAGAAAATCAAATAATCAAAGTCACAAACGCCCCAAAGCTTCGGCTTTGGGGCGTTTTTCCGTGACAGGACAAAAAAAGAGCCCTCTCTTGTGAGAAGGCTTTTTTGCATTGATTGTATCAGTCGATTTCAACCATAACTTTCTGCTCGCTTCTAACAGCAGCGGAACGTGCGATTGTACGGATAGCCTTAGCGATTCTGCCCTGCTTGCCGATGATTCGACCCATATCGTCCTCCGCAACGTGGATGTGGTATACGATTGTACCTTCCTCGTCGGGAGCGTCTGCGGTTACCTCAACAGCCTCGGGAGCTTCTACCAAGCCCTTAGCGATAATTGTAAGTAATTCCTGCATAAGTGTACATTCCTTTCGTCATAAAATGGGATTTTACTCCAAGTGAATATCGACTAATCAGTCAATATAACCGTTCTTCTTGAGAAGAGCCTTAACGGTGTCAGTGGGCTGAGCGCCGTTGGCAATCCACTTCTTAACAGCTTCGCCGTCAACCTTGAATTCGGACGGCTTCTTGAGGATATCATATGTGCCGATTTCCTCGATGAAACGACCGTCGCGGGGATATCTTGAATCCGCAACTACTACGCGATAGAAAGGAGCCTTCTTGGCGCCCATTCTTCTGAGTCTGATTTTTACTGCCATTGTTTTCACCTCCATAAGTTAATAGTAATGTATATTAACCAATATATAATCGGGTTAATAACTGATTAGAATCCCGGGAAGCCGCCTGAGCCCATCATATTGTCCATTCCCGGGGGCATACGCATTCTGCGCTTCTTGCCCTTGGAGTTGAACTGACGCATCATCTTCTGCATATCGCGAAGCTGCTTTATCAGGCGGTTTACCTCCTCGACGCTTCTGCCTGAGCCCGCCGCGATTCTGCGCTTGCGGCTCGGGTTGATAAGGTCGGGCTTTTCACGCTCTGCGGGGGTCATCGAAAGGATGATAGCCTCCGTCCAGTCGAGCGCTCTGTCGTTGATGTCAACTCCGTCGAGCTTGTTGCCGAGTCCGGGGATTTTGGAGAGGATACCCTTGAGCGGTCCCATCTTCTTAATCTGCCTGAACTGGTCGAGCAGGTCGTTGAAGTCCATCTTGTTCTGCATCATCTTCTTGGCGACTTCCTCAGCCTTTTTCTCGTCAAGCTTTTCCTCAGCCTGCTCGATAAGGGTGAGCACATCGCCCATTCCGAGAATTCTGCTCGCCATACGGTCTGGGTGGAACTGCTCCAAATCCTCGAGCTTTTCGCCTACGCCCGCAAACTTTATCGGACATCCCGTAACAGCCTTTACGGACAGAGCCGCGCCGCCTCGGGTGTCGCCGTCGAGCTTTGTCACGATAACGCCCGAAATCTCGAGCAGCTCGTTAAAGCTCTTCGCCACGTTTACGGCGTCCTGACCTGTCATCGAGTCGATGACAAGCAAAATTTCGTCGGGGTGAACCTCAGCCTTGAGCTCCTTGAGCTCGTTCATCAGTTCTTCATCTATGTGGAGACGGCCCGCGGTATCGAGAATAACGATATCGTTGCCGTAATCCTTCGCGTGCTTAATCGCTTCTCTCGCGATTTTGACGGGCTTATCCTGTCCCATCTCAAAAACGCTCACGCCTGCCTTGTTTCCGACAACCTTGAGCTGTTCGATAGCGGCTGGACGGTAAACGTCGCACGCTACGAGAAGCGGACGGTGGTTCTGGTTTTTGAGCATTAAGGCGAGCTTGCCGCTGTGGGTTGTTTTACCCGAGCCCTGAAGACCGCACATCATAATGACTGTCGGGGGCTTTGAGGCAAATTCGAGCCTTGCCGTCTCACTGCCCATAAGCGCCGTGAGCTCTTCGTTTACGATTTTGACAACCATCTGAGCGGGCGTAAGGCTCTCCATAACGTCGGAGCCAATCGCTCTCTCGGTGACCTTTGCCGTAAACTCCTTGGCTACCTTGTAGTTGACGTCAGCCTCGAGAAGCGCGAGCCTGACCTCACGCATCGCTTCCTTAACGTCGCTTTCGCTGAGCTTACCTTTATTTCTGAGCCGCTTGAACGCGCCTGAGAGCTTTTCGGAAAGTCCCTCAAATGCCATAGCGTACACCTCTATTCGTGAAGTAATTTTGCTTCGGCGATTATCCTGTCCGCCTTGTCTCGGTCGCAGCCGTCTCTGAGAGATTCGGCGAGCTCCTCAATCCGTCTGAGCCCTGCCTCAACCTCGCCGAAGCGCTTGTACAAACCGAGCTTTTCCTCAAAGCCGTAGAGCCTTGCTTCGGCTCGCTTTATACAGTCGCGCACGCCCTGACGCGTTATGCCCATCTGCTGGGCAATTTCGGACAGCGAAAGGTCGTCGTTGTAGTAAAGCGTTACGGCTTCCTGCTGCTGCTCCTTGAGGAGCTGACCGTAAAAGTCAAAGAGCAGGGAAATCTCTATATTCTTTTCCAATTCAATCACCGCTTTAAGCTGTAAAGAACTTTACTTTACAGCTACACATTATAATATATTATCCCCCAAAAGTCAAGGCTTCACGGAAATCTGTATTAAAATGTGAAAACACTATAAAATTTACATCATTTATCTCAAAATTGTATATAATATATATCAAAACGCGAAAAATGTAAGGCGTTTTACGGCATATTTTACAAACTTTCCCAAACCGCTCCGAAAATCCCCGATTATGATGGAATTTTGAGATAGGTTGTGGTATAATAACATCAAATATGCTACGGGAGGAAACGCTTACGGATAAATTTTTCAGCATAGGCAGAACCGAGCACGCGGTAGCGCTGTTCGGAAGCTTTGACGAGAACATCAAGCTCATTGAACGCGAGTTCGGCGTAAAGGTAACCGTGCGCAGCGACGAGCTGAAAATCTCGGGCGACGAGGAAAACGTCTTTAAGACCTCAAAGGTAATCGAGGCTCTTATGCATTTTATCAACAGAGGCGAGACTCTGAGCGAGCAGAACGTCCGTTACTGTATATCTATGGTAAAGGACGGCAGCGACGAGGATTTCTCAAAGCTTGCCGACGACTGCGTTTGCATTACCGCAAAGGGCAAGCCCATCAAGCCCAAGACTATGGGGCAGAAGAAGTACTGCAAGTCAATCTCCGACAACACCATCACCTTCGGAGTGGGACCCGCGGGCACAGGCAAAACCTACCTCGCCGTCGCAATGGCGGTCACAGCCTTCCGAAGCAAGCAGGTCAACAGGATTATCCTGACCAGACCCGCGGTTGAGGCAGGCGAGAAGCTCGGCTTTCTCCCGGGAGATTTACAGAGCAAGGTCGACCCGTATCTGCGTCCTCTCTATGACGCGCTCTTCGATATGCTCGGCGTCGAGACCTACCAGAAGTACGTCGAAAGAGGCAACATCGAAATCGCTCCGCTCGCGTATATGCGAGGCAGAACGCTCGACGACAGCTTCATCATTCTCGACGAGGCTCAGAACACCACCAAGGAGCAGATGAAGATGTTTTTGACGCGTCTCGGCTTCAACTCCAAGATGGTAATCACAGGCGATATCACCCAGATTGACCTTCCCAGAGGCGTCAAAAGCGGCCTCAAGGACAGTATGAGGATTCTCAGAGGAGTCGGCGACATCGCTCAGTGCAGATTTAACGAAAAGGACGTTGTCAGACATCGTCTTGTTCAGGATATTATTAAAGCGTATGAAAAAAGTGAGGTAATGAAAGGTGAATGAAAAGCTCAGAGTAATTATTTCAAACAATCAGAAAAAGGTGAAGGTTCCCACGGGAATCCGTATGCTGATAAGACGCTGCTGCCACGCGGTTCTGCAGCTCGAGGAGTTCAGCGACCTTGCGGAAATCAGCGTAACCTTTACGGATAACGAGGGTATCCGCGAGCTCAACCGCCAGTACCGCAACATCGACGCTCCCACGGACGTGCTTTCGTTCCCGATGGGCGAGAACGGCGTGTACGACACCAACCTCGAAACAGGCGCCAAGATTCTCGGTGACGTTGTAATTTCGCTCGAAAAGGCTGCTGAACAGGCTGACGCCTTCGGTCACAGCTTCCAGCGAGAGGTCGCGTACTTAACGGCTCACAGCGTGCTTCATCTGCTCGGCTACGACCACATCGAAAAGCTCGAAAAGGTCAGAATGAGAGAAAAGGAAGAGCTCGTTATGAACCAGCTCGGACTTCCCGCGTCCTCGAGCTACATCATTGAGGAATGAGAAAACAGCTCAAAAGCTTCAAAGCGGCGTTTGAGGGCTTCTTTAACTCGGTAAAAAGCGAGGGTCACCTGCGCTTTCACCTTGTTGCGGCTTTTTACGTGATTATGTTCAGCTTTTTCTACGATTTTACTGCGGCTCAGTGGGCGCTTGTGCTCCTGCTCATCGGAGTGATTATAGCCGCCGAGCTTGTAAACACAGCTCTCGAGAACGCGTGCGACGCCGTGACTGAGGATTATAACCCCTTCATCAAGGCGGCAAAGGACGCCTGCGCCGCCGCCGTGCTTGTGCTCTCGGTTTTCGCGGTAATTATCGCGTTTATCCTCTACTTTGATTTGGACAGGTTCTACGCGATTTATTTGTTCTTCATTAACCGCGTGTGGCTGTTGATTTTATTTGTCGTTTCGCTTATAATGTCATTAGTGTTTATCGGCAAATTCAAAAAATAGTTTTTAAGCCGATTATTTACAATCGGCTTTTGTTTTTATAGGTGATTTTATGAAAAACTCAAACGAAAAGAAATCCGCGTTTATCGCAATCGTCGGCAGACCCAACGTCGGCAAAAGCTCGCTTCTCAACAGGCTTCTCGGCACCAAGGTGGCGATAGTCTCGAGCAAGCCCCAGACCACCCGAAACCGCATTACTGGCGTGCTCACCGGGGGCGACACACAGCTTGTTTTCGTCGATACCCCGGGTATGCACAAGCCCAAGAACAACCTCGGCAAGTATATGGTTCGCTCCGTCAGCGAGAGCATAGGCGGAGTTGACTGCGCAATGCTCGTCGTCGAGGCTGGCAGAGACGCGGGCGAGACCGAGAAGCGCCTTATCGAAAAGATAAAGCAGATGGAAATCCCCGCAATTCTCGCGATTAACAAAATCGACACGCTCAGGGAAAAGGAACAGCTTATGAAGCAAATCCTCGACTACAGCTCGCTTGCGGACTTCGCGGCGGTCGTTCCCGTTTCCGCTCAGGACGGCAGCGGACTTTCCGACCTCAAGGACGAGCTTATGGCTCAGGCTATGGAGGGCGGTCACTTCTTTGAGGACGACACCCTGACCGACCAGCCCGAGCGCGTGCTCGCGAGCGAAATGATAAGGGAAAAAATCCTTCGGCTCTGCGACAAGGAGATTCCCCACGGAATCGCCGTCGTTATCGAAAAAATGCGTATGCGCGAGGGCAGGGATATCCTCGACGTGGACGCGACGATTTACTGCGAGCGCGAAACCCACAAGCGAATCCTCATCGGCAAGAACGGCGCTATGCTCAAGAAAATTTCCACATATTCCCGTCAGGATATGGAGCGCTTCTTCGGCTGCAAGGTCTTTCTCCAGACGTGGATAAAGGTCAAGGAGGACTGGCGCAACAGCGTCCAGCTTATGCGCAACTTCGGCTACGACGAAAAGGATTTTGACTGATTCCGCTTATTTCCAACTATAAAAGAATTACCGCGTCAAATAATAATTCGGGTGATAACTATGAATGAATTTGACGCGTGGAGCTCGTTCTGGTACTCGGGCAGGATTTACGACTACCTTCTGTACAAGAGTATCCACAACGAGAATACCGAGAATAACGCTTCGGAGAAGAAAAATGAAGTTTATGACCAACGGTCTGATTATCAAAGAACAGAATATCGGTGAAAAGGACAAGCTGGTCACAATTCTTACGGACACTCACGGAGTTGTAAAGGCGTTTGCGCGCGGCGCCAAGGACATCAAAAGTCCCAAGTGCGCCGCAACAGGTCTGCTGTCCTACTCAAAGCTCACCCTTCACAAGGGTAAGGACAGCTACATAGTCGGCGACGCGAAGTCGCTGAGGATTTTTTCTGGGCTCAGAACAAGTATCGAAAATATGTACTGCGCCCAGTATTTCTGCGAGCTTGCGGCTTACCTCTGTCCAAAGGAACAGGAAGCCGACGAACAGCTCAGACTTGTGCTCAACGCCCTTTACCTTTTGTCCGAAAACAAGCGCGATATGCACGTCGTCAAGCCCTGTGTGGAGCTCAGGCTGATGTGCCTTTCGGGCTATATGCCCGATATTATGATGTGCCGCGAGTGCGGCGAATATGAGAAGGAAAGCGTTTTCTTTCTGCCGAGGTCGGGTCAGCTCGTCTGCCGCGACTGCTACGAACGGCTGGAGCTCGGCGACTACAGGGTCGCGCTCAACACCGCGTCGCTACGCGCGCTCAGGCACTGCTGCTATGCCGACGGCGACAAGCTTTTTAACTTCATTCTGCCCGAAAAGGATTTGAAAACACTCAACTTCTGCTCCGAGGAATATATGCGCTTTATTCTCGAAAAGAATTTTAGAACACTGCAATTTCTGAAAACAATCGAATAAACAGAGGTAAAAATGGAAAGACACTGTAAGGCGCTGGGGCTCGACAAAATTCTCGGGCTGCTCGCCGATAAAACCTCGGGCGACGAAAGCCGCGAGCTCGCG
This sequence comes from uncultured Eubacteriales bacterium, assembly GCA_900315785.1. Taxonomy (GTDB): domain Bacteria; phylum Bacillota; class Clostridia; order Oscillospirales; family Acutalibacteraceae; genus Ruminococcoides. The sequence continues at coordinate 27,350 of ONAL01000009.1, read as the reverse complement.
CTTTCGCTCAAGCCCGAATTCAATCTGATAAAGGCGCAAAGGGATTTGCAGATGACCGACGACGCATATGTGCTGTCTGGTAAATTCGGCGCGCCCTCCTTCGGTCATCTCCGCAACGTCGCGAACGAGCTCAGACGCGGCGACGCGGGCGGAATTCTGACGGCGCGCGAGCTGCTCAGAATCGCCGAAACCCTCAGAATCATCAGAGGGGTCAAGCAGTGGCAGAGCAAGTGCGGCAACACTTCCACGTCGCTTGATATGCTCTTTCAGGGCTTGGTTCCGAACAAATTTCTGGAAGAAAAAATCACGAACGCAATCACCGCCGACGAGGAATTCTCGGACAACGCTTCACCCGCGCTCGCCGATATCCGCCGCAAAATCCGCACGGCTTCCTCAAAGGCGCGCGAGGTTCTCGACAAGATTATCCACAGCTCGACCTATCAGAAGTATCTCAGAGACACAATCGTCACTCAGCGCGACGGCAGATACGTCGTGCCCGTCAAGGCTGAGTGCAGGGGAAACGTCCCGGGTCTCGTTCACGATACCAGCGCGAGCGGTCAGACGGTATTTATCGAGCCTATGGGCGTGGTTCAGGCGAACAACGATATCAAGGTGCTCGCCTCAAAGGAAGAAGCCGAGATTGAGCGGATTCTCTTTGAGCTGTCCGCGCTTGCGGGCTCCTACGCCGATACGATTATCGGCTCGTACAAGTGCCTTGTGGAGCTCGACGTTATCTTTGCCAAGGCGGATATGGCGTACTCGATGAAGGCGGTTATGCCGAAGCTCAACGACAAAGGCGAGATTGACCTCAAACAGGCGCGTCATCCGCTGATTCCAGCCGACAAGGTCGTCGCCGTCGACGTAAGTCTCGGCAAGGAGTTCGACACCCTCGTCATCACGGGACCCAACACGGGCGGCAAGACCGTCACGCTCAAGACTATCGGACTTCTCACCCTTATGGCGATGTGCGGAATGATGATTCCCGCGGGCGACAACAGCGAGCTCAGCGTGTTCCGCCGCGTGCTTGCCGATATCGGCGACGAGCAGAGCATTGAGCAGAGCCTGTCGACCTTCTCGGCGCATATGACCAACATCATCGAAATACTTAAGGTCGCGAACTCCTCGACGCTCACGCTCATAGACGAGCTCGGAGCGGGCACAGACCCCGTCGAGGGCGCGGCGCTCGCAATCGCGATTCTTGAAAAGCTCAGAGAAAAGGGCGCGAAAATCGCCTGTACAACCCACTACGCCGAGCTCAAGGAATTTGCTCTGAGAACGGCGGGCATAGAGAACGGAAGCTGCGAGTTTGATATCAAAACTCTCCGACCGACCTACAGGCTGCTCATCGGCGTTCCGGGCAAGAGCAACGCGTTCGCAATCAGCCGAAGGCTCGGTATGGACGTGAACGTGGTCGAGCGCGCAAAGGAGCTCGTGAGCTCCGAGAGCCGCAAGTTTGAGGACGTCGTCACGACGCTCGAAAGCCGCCGCCAGAGCCTTGAAAAGCAGCTCGAAAGCGCCCGAAGCCTCACTCAAAAAGCTAACACCGAAAAGCAGAAGGCGGAGAACGAAGCCCAGAAGGCGAAGCGCCAGGCGGAGTACGAGCTCGAAAAAGCCCGACGCGAAGCCGAGAACATCGTCGCGCGCACACGCGCTCAGGCTGACGCGCTTATGGACGAGCTCGAAAAGGCGCGCAAGGCGAACAGGGACGACCCCGAGGCGCGCGCAAGGCTTCGCCGTGAGCTCAACAAAATCGAGGACAGCTCGAACCCCGTCAGGGACAAAAAGTCCGACGAGGAGTACAAGCTGCCGCGTCCGCTCAAGGTCGGCGACAACGTCCTCATTTACGATATCGACAAGGAAGCCGTCGTGCTCGGGCTCCCCGACAAGGACAATATGGTCTATGTTCAGGCGGGTATCATCAAGACGCGCGTGGCTCTCGATAACCTCAGGCTCAAAAAGGCTTCAAAGCCTGCCGTCAAGTATGGCAAGTCAAGGCGAACCGTTCCCTCAAACGTCAATATCCGACCTGTCACCGAAATTGACGTCCGCGGAATGACAGCGATTGAGGCGATAAACGCCGTCGATTCGGCGATAGACAACGCTCTGCTCACCAAGGTCGAGCAGATAACCATTATCCACGGCAAGGGCACGGGCGTGCTCAGAGCCGAAATCCAGAAGCACCTGCGCAAGGTGAAGTATGTCAAGAGCTTCCGTCTCGGCGTTTTCGGCGAGGGCGAGAGCGGCGTAACAATTGTGGAATTAAAGTAATTTTTCCCCTTTTCGACAAATTGCTTTTTTGGTAAATATGTGATATAATTATTTGATTAACTTTATGGAGGTATTATTATGACATTAGACAAGAACTCAATCATCGGCGACGTACTCGACGCTTATCCCCAGGCTGCGCCTGTGTTTATGTCAATCGGTATGCACTGCCTCGGCTGTCCCGCGTCACGCGGCGAGAGCATCGCAGACGCTTGTATGGTTCACGGCGTTGACCCCGAAGCTCTCTTAGCTGAGCTCAAAAAGGTCATTGGCTGATTAATGAGACTTTTTAGTCTTGACGAAAGACTGACGGTATGCGCGAGCCTTGTCCGTGAAGGCGCAAGGCTCGCTGACGTCGGAACAGACCACGCGTATTTGCCCGTGTGGCTCTTAAACAGCGGAAAAATCACCTTCGCCATAGCGTCCGATATCAACGAAAAGCCGCTTCTGCGCGCAAAAGCGACCGCCGAAAAATACTCGGCTCAGAACATCGAGCTTCGGCTCGGCAGCGGCGTTTCCGTGCTCACGCCCGAGGACGGAATCTCGGACATCGTAATCGCGGGAATGGGCGGCGAGGTTATCGCCGATATCCTCTCGCAGAGCGAGCTCGTCAAAAACCCCGAAATAAACCTGATTCTGCAGCCTATGACCAAGTCCTGTGAGCTTGTCTCGTGGCTGTGCGAAAACGGCTTCGAGATAAAATCGCAGAAGGCTCTTACGGCAAAAGGCAAGAGCTACACGGTTATTCTCGCGAGCTTTGCGGGCAGAAGCACACACCCGACCGAGGTTTTCAGGATTGTCGGCAAGCTCGATTTAACTGACGGCGAAAGTGTGAAATATATCAATAAACAGATTAGAAATCTCGAGAACAAGAGCCGCTCCGACCATTCGCTGAAGGCTCTTGTAAAGGAATTGAGGTTGTTGCTCGGTGAAGAAAATTAAGGATATCTGCGCCTTTGTCGAGGGCTTCGCGCCGCTCGGTTCGGCTATGGATTTTGACAACGTCGGACTGCTTGTCGGCGACGGCGAAAGCGACGCCACAAGGGTTCTCGTCGCGCTCGATATCACCCCCGAGGTGATTATCGAGGCTGAGGATTTCGGCGCTCAGCTTATCATAAGCCACCACCCCGTAATCTTCGACCCGCTCAGGAGCATTGCGCCCGACAGCGTCGTGTACAAGCTGATTGAACGCAGGATATCCGCGCTCTGTCTGCACACAAACCTCGACCTGAGCCCGATTTTCGGCGTGAACACCTGTCTCGCCGACGCAGTGGGCGTCAGGAACTACAGCTTCGTCGAGGGCGAGTGTCTGCTCATCGGCGAGCTCGAAAAAGAAATATCCTGTCGTGAATTTGCCGAAACGGTCAAAGCTGCTCTCGGCTGCGGCGGCTTGCGCTTTACAAATCCCGAAAAGCGGGTAAAAAAGGTCGCAATCTGCTCGGGCTCGGGCGGCGATTTGGTATTTTCGGCAAAGGAGAACTCCGCCGACGTGCTTCTGACAGGCGAAATCAAGCACCACGAAATTCTCGACGCTAACCGCATTGGAACGGCGGTTGTGGAAGCGGGTCACTTTCACACCGAGAATATTGTCGTCGCTCCCTTTGCGAAGAAGCTCGCGGAAGCCTTTCCCGAGCTCAGCGTGATGGCGAGCGAAAAATGCACCGACGGAATACATTTTATCTGAGGAGATTCATATGAAGATTTCCAACAAAACCACAAGGATTCTGCTCGCGGTAATCATCGCCGTGAGCCTTTGCATAAGCACGTTCTACATAGCGACAAAACAGGGCTACCACGAGGACGAGCTTCTCACCTATAACCTTGCAAACACCCAGAAGCAGTTAAACGTGGACGGCGGCTGGAACTCTCCCGAGGACTTCAACGAGTACCTCACGGTTTCCGACTCCGACCGCTTCAACTACGCTCAGGTTTTTGAGAACCAGGTAATCGACGCGTCGCACCCGCCGTTCTACTATTCGCTGGTGCATACGGTCTGCTCGTTCTTCCCTGGACAGTTCAGCCGATACTTCGCGTACTCGATTAACGTTCTCGCTATGACAGGAATTCTGATTCTGCTTTTCTTAATCGGCAAGCGCGTGACGGACAACAACCTCTACGCGATAATCGGAGTTCTCGCCTACGCGCTCTCGATAGCGTGCTTCACGACCACGATTTACCTGAGAATGTACGCGACGCTCACGTTCTTCGTGCTTCTGTTTTTGTATCAGATACTCAGACTTTACGATAAAAAGGACGGCGTTTCAATTGTGGACTGCCTTATCCTGCTCCCGATTGTCACGCTCGGTATCCTCACTCAGTATTACTTTATCCTCTTTGCGGGACTTGTGGGAATCGTATTCCTCGTGTTCACGCTCAGGGAAAAGCGCGTCAAGGACTTGCTGCTCGTCATCGCGACTGCGGTCGTCGGAGCGGGTATCGCTATGCTCATCTATCCGCATATCATCGAGAACGTGCTCGGCGGCAACCGCGGCTTCGGCTCGCTCAAGATTTCGATTGACCTCATCACGGTCGTAACCTATGTGATTTACAAGCTCTGCACCTACTTTGAGGTGCTCGCGAAGGATATGTTCCTCGGTCAGGTGTGGCTGCTCGCGCTCTGCACCATCATCGCGGCGGCTTCGTTCGTGTATTTCAGATTTATCAGGAAGAAAAAGCTCGGCAGAAAGGCGGTTTTCGTAATCGTCCCGACGGTTGTGTTCTTCTTCGGAATCTCGCTCGTATCGCCGTTCAACAGCGACCGCTATATTATGGCTTCGCTCCCGACGCTTGCTATGCTCTTCGCGTTTATGTTCATAAGAATTACCGAGGTGTTCAAAGGCAAGAACGCCGTTCTGGCTGTTCCCGCGGCAATCCTCGCTCTGAGCGTTCTGTCCGTGGTTTTTGTCAAGCCCTACTACACCTACGGCAAAACGAACCTCTATCAGACCAAGACCGACAAGGCGGTTTTCGTCGGCACGGCTATGCTCGAATGGAACAAGGTCATAGACAAGCTCGAAAACTATGACGAGGCTATGATTGTCCAGACGGCTGATATGGACCCGAACCTCGGAAAGGAGCTGGACGCTTTCGCGACCAAGAGGGGAGTTGTCACGAACGGCAAGATTTCCTCGTTCGCCGAGTCATATATGAACAACGGCGAGAAAAAGGAGTTTACCTCAAGCCTTGAGGCTCTGGCAAAGGACGAAAAGCTCAGACAGGAAAAAGCCGTTACGGTCTACATTTCCCGACTTGCCGACCGCCAAAAGGTAATGGATTTCATCACAAAGAACACCGACTTCAAGCACCACAAGCTTATCCAGAAGGACTGTGATTTTGAGGACTTCTACAACTGGTACGATTATTTTGTAGAGACCGAATCGTACTGTAATGTTTATAAATTCTACAAATAGGTTTTAGAGGAAACGGTTATGAAATTATCACGTGAAGAAAGAAGGAACTGCATCGGCATAGCTATGTCGGGCGGCGGACTTCAGGGAATCGCTCACATCGGAGCGATAAAGGCGCTCTACGAGCTGGGAATTCACCCTCAGTTTGTGTCGGGCACAAGCTCGGGCGCGGCTATGGCGGCTATCACGGCTATGGGCTTTACCGCCGAGGAAATGACCCAAATCGCAAAGAAGCATTGGAAAACGCTCGCCGAAATCGATAACGGACTTATCTTCAAGTCGCTCGCTCAGTTTATCCTCAACAAGAACATTCAGCGCGACGGAATCAAGTCGGGCGAGCTCATCGCCGACGTTATCCGCGAGGTTATGTATATGAAGAATATCCACAGCTTTCAGGATATGCCGATTAACCTTTCGATTTGCACCGTGGATACTCTCACCACCGATGAGTGTATTTTCACAACCTATGAAGAGGGGCTCAAGAACGACCATATCCATTATCTGACGGACGTTCCGCCCGAAATCGCCGTGAGAGCGAGTATGTCGTTCCCCGCGATTTACACGACCTGTACATACAAGAACTACAACTTTATCGACGGCGGCTCAAAGGACAACCTGCCCGTCAAAATCCTCAGGGATATGGGCGTCGGCAAGGTGCTCGCTATCGGCTTTGATATTATGGACTACGACCCCACACCGGGGCTCAACGGACTTATCAAGGTTATCTGGAGAGCGCTCGACGTTTACTCAATCAACGGCACGCGCGAGTCGATGAAAATGGCGGACTATGCCGTCGAGATTAAGAACGAGAACACCGCGCTGTTTGATATCAACAACGTAGACGAGACCATTCAGGAAGGCTACGAAGCGATAATGCGCGAAAAAGACAGAATCTTGGAGATTTTCGGATGAAGAAACAATTTTTAGAGGTCGGCAGAATCGTCGGCACACACGGAATCCGCGGCGAGCTCCGCGTCGACCCATGGTGCGACAGCCCCGACTTTCTCAGCGGCTTTAAGAAGCTCTACTTTGACGAGGGCAAAACCTCGCTCAAGTCAAAGGCGAGACCGCACAAAAACATCGTGCTTCTGAGGCTCGAGGGCGTCGAGACAATCGACGACGCTGAGAAGCTCAGAGGAAAGGTGCTCTATATCGACCGCGACGACGCCAGACTCCCCGAGGGCAAAAACTTTGTCCAGGACTTAATCGGCTGCAGGGTCGTCGACGCTGACGACGCGTCGAAGGAGTACGGCGAGATTGCCGACGTGTTCAAGACGGGCGCGAACGACGTTTATACGGTCAAGAATCCCTCGGGCGAGTTTCTTGTGCCTGTCATCGACGAGGTTGTCGTCGAAAAGGATATTGACGGCGGCGTTGTGCGCATTCGTCCGATGAAGGGACTTTTCGGCGATGAAGATTGATTTGATTACCCTGTTCCCCGAGATGTGCGAAGCCGTCCTCGGCGAGAGCATAATCGGCAGAGCGCAGAAGTCCGAGGCGATAGAAATCAAGTGCCACCAGCTGCGCGACTACGCCTTTGACAAGCACCGCCGTGTGGACGACACGGTCTACGGCGGCGGTATGGGAATGCTCCTCAAATGCGAGCCGATTGCGCTGTGCTATGAGGCGATTTGCGAACAGAGGGGAACAAAGCCGTATTTTATCTATATGTCGCCTCAGGCGAAGCCGCTCACTCAGGACAAGCTCAAGGAGCTCTCCGAAAAGGAGAACATCTGCGTGCTGGCGGGTCATTATGAGGGCGTCGACCAGCGTATCATCGACGAGTTCATCGACGAGGAGGTTTCCATCGGCGACTATGTGCTCACAGGCGGCGAGCTGCCCGCTCTCGTGTTTATCGACGCGCTCTCGAGACTTGCTCCCGGGGTGCTCTCGAACGACGAATGCTTCACCGAGGAGAGCCATTACAACGGCTTGCTCGAGTACCCTCAGTACACCAAGCCCCAGAGCTTCCGCGGGCTCGAGGTTCCGCCCGTGCTCTACAGCGGAGACCACCGAAAGGTTGACCGCTGGCGCTATGAGCACAGCCTGATAAATACCGCGAAAAAACGTCCCGATATGCTCGAAAACAGGGAGCTTTCGGACGACGAAAAAAGGATTATCCAAGAGGCGCTCGATTAATTAGTTAAGTTGCACAAACGGCTATTCTGTAAAAAGCCCTAAAATGTTATTAAATCCAAAATTATTTTTTCGGTGTTGACGTGCCGAATAATCGTGTTATAATATAATAAATAAATGGAATGTGGGTAGGGTCCACACAACTATTTAGAATTTAGAGAGGTTTTACTTATGTACGTTAAGGAAGTTCTAGTAAAAAACAAGGCAGGCCTGCACGCTCGTCCTGCAACCTTCTTTATCCAGAAGGCTAACGAGTATAAGTCTACTATTTGGGTTGAAAAGGAAGAGAGACGAGTAAATGCGAAGAGCCTTCTCGGCGTACTTTCCTTAGGTATCATCGGCGGAACAAGCATCAAAATCATCGCTGACGGCTCTGACGAGCAGGAAGCTGTAGACGGTCTTGTAGCGCTGGTTGACAGCGGTTTTGCTGGCTGATAAGTAAGCTTATTATGGGGCGGATTGGTTCCGCCCTTATTTTTTTGTATTGCTTTATGTGCGTTATTAATGAAAAACTCTCCGAACTCCGCCGAAAGGCTATGGCTCTGCCGCTTTCGCCCGGGGTTTATATAATGAAGGACAAGAACAAAAAAATAATATATATCGGCAAGGCGAAGGCACTCAAGAACCGCGTTTCCCAGTACTTCGGCTCTCAGAACAACCACCCCGAAAAGGTGCGCCGAATGGTCGGGAACGTCGATTTCTTCGAGTATATCATCTGCGACAGCGAGTTCGAGGCGCTCATCCTCGAGTGCAGTCTGATAAAGCAGCACACGCCCAAGTACAACATCCTCTTAAAGGACGACAAGGGCTACAGCTATATCCGCGTCTCAGGCGACAAGTGGCGCAAGCTTACCTACGAGCTCCAGAAGAAGGACGACGGCGCGACGTACATCGGACCGTACAAGAGCAGCTTCTACGTCAAGCAGAGCGTCGAGGAAGCCAACAAGATTTTCAAGCTCCCGACCTGTAACCGAAAATTCCCCGACGACTTCGGCAAGAGCCGTCCGTGCCTCAACTATCACATCAAGCAGTGTATGGCGCCGTGCAGGGGAAAGGTGAGCTTTGAGGAATATGACGAGAGCGTCGAGCAGGCGCTTGAGTTTCTCAAGGGCGGCGGCAGCGAGTCGATAAAAAAGCTGACCGAGGAAATGAAAACGGCTTCCGATAACCTCGAATTTGAGAAAGCCGCGAAAATCCGCGACAAAATCGCGGCGGTCAAAAAGATGTCGGACAAGCAGAAGGTCGTGTCAATCAACGTGCCTAACCAGGACGTTATCGCGTACTTCACCGACGGCGACCGCGGCTGCTTCCAGATTTTCAGATTCCGAAACGCTCAGCTCACCGACCACGAGCATTTTGTGATTAACAACCCGATGGACGGCGAGGAGGAGATGTCCCAGTTTATCACGGGATATTATTCGATGAACCGCGAAATCCCGAAAAACCTCACGCTCGACAGGCTCCCCGAGGACAGCGCTCTGATTGAGAAATGGCTCTCGGACAAGCTCGGCAGGCGCGTGTATATCACCTGTCCGCAGCGCGGCGAGCAGGTTCAGCTCGTGAATATGTGCCGCAAGAACGCCGCCGAGGTTCTCGCTCAGATAAAAAGCAGAACCGCGGGGGAATACTCTGTTCTGGAAGAGCTCCGCTCGCTTCTCGGCTTGAAGAAAATCCCCGAATACATCGAGAGCTACGATATCTCGAACCTCGCGGGAACCGAGAACGTCGCGGGAATGATAGTCTACCACAACGGCAAGCCGCTCAAATCGGCTTACAGAAAGTTCAAGATAAAATCCTTTGAGGGTCAGGACGACTACGCCTCAATGGCAGAGGTGCTCGACAGGCGCTTTGACGAGTACGAAAAGGAGAAGGAAAGCGGCGAGGGCTTCGGCAGACTTCCCGACCTCATTCTGCTTGACGGCGGCAAGGGTCAGGTGGCGGCGGTCGAGCCGATTCTCAGGAAGCACAGCATCGACGTTCCGCTCTTCGGTATGGTCAAGGATTCGTCCCACCGCACCAGAGCCGTGACTGGCTCGGGCGGCGAGGTCTCGATAAATTCCTACAGAAGCGTGTTCACGTTCCTGAGCAAAATGCAGGACGAGGTACACCGCTTCGCCATCGGCTATCATCACCAGAGGCGCAAAAACTCTGCGTTCAAGAGCTCTCTTACCGATATTGACGGAGTCGGAACGGTCAGAGCAAAGGCTCTGCTCAAGCACTTCCGCACCGTCACGAATATCCGCAACGCCGACCTCGAGGAGCTCGAGAACTGTCCCAAGATGACCCACGACTCCGCGGTCGCGGTCTACAATTATTTTCACAAGGATTTGTAATTTCAAAATATATATGATATACTACAAAAGGTGGTTATTATGCGCGTGATTACAGGCTCAGCCAGAGGCAGAAGGCTTCTTACTCTCGAGGGCGACGACGTCCGTCCCACAACCGACAAGGTCAAGGAAGCCATTTTTTCGGCAATACAGTTTGATATCGAGGGCAGAACCTTCCTCGACCTCTTCGCGGGAAGCGGTCAGATGGGTATCGAGGCTCTCAGCCGCGGAGCAAAATCCGCGACCTTCGTGGACAGCTCGCGAAAGGCTGTGGAAATCGTCAGAAAGAATCTGAGCAACGTCGGACTCTACGACAAGGGCAGGGTTCTGCACGCCGACAGCCTGTCTTTTATCGGCACAATCACCGAAAAATTCGATATTGTTTTCCTTGACCCGCCTTACGGCACGGGAATTTTGCAAAAAGCTTTGCCCGAAATTGCCGAAAAAGTGAAAAAAACAGGCGTGATTATTGCGGAAAACAGCGAAAATGAAGAAATTTCTGCAAATTATGGTGAATTTATGCTTGACAGACAAAAACACTATGGTAAAATAAAGGTAACTATGTACCGTCATAGAGATTTTGTTTAAGGGTATTTTTATGCAGACTAAGGTAATTTGTCCGGGAAGCTTCGATCCCGTCACGCTGGGACACATTGATATCATCACCCGAGCGTCAAAGATGTTCGACCGCGTCGTGGTAGGCGTTCTCAACAACCTCGCCAAAACTCCGATGTTCTCAACCGAGGAACGTATCGACCTGCTCAGACAGGCGACGGAGAACCTTGACAACGTCGAGATTGTAGGCTTCGACGGTTTGCTCGCCGACTATGCTCGCGAGCAGGGGATTACGGCTATCGTAAAAGGACTGAGGGCTGTGTCGGACTTCGAGTACGAATTCCAGCAGGCTCTGACAAACAAAAAGCTCAACCCCGAGCTTGAGACGGTTTTCTTGACCTCGAACTCCGACTTTATGTATCTGAGCTCGTCTATGGTCAAGCAGGTGGCTTCTCTCGGCGGAGACATCAGCTCCTTCGTGCCCGAGTGTGTTCACGACGAAATCATTAAGCGTTTAAGAAACGGTAAGTAACGGCTGAATTCAGCATTACATAAACTTTAAAAATTGGAGTGGGAATAATGGAAAGATTAGATAAGAGAGTAGAAGATTTAATTCTTGAGTTACAGGATATGGTAAACGGCGCAAAGGCTATGCCTTTGTCGAGAGATAAGAAGGTTATCATCTCGGGCGACCGTATCTTTGATATTCTTGACGAAATCGAGGACAGCCTTCCCGGTGAAATCAGCGTTGCAAAGAACATCGTGGCTGACCGCGACGCTATCATCAACGAGGCTAAGAGAAACGCCGAGGAGATTATCCGTCAGGCTGAGGAACGCCGCAGAATTATGGTAAGCCAGAACGAGATTACTCTCGCGGCTGAGGCTAAGGCTAAGGATATCATCTCCGACGCCAAGAAGAAGGCTGCCGATATGCACAAGGCGGCGAACGGCTATGTAGAGGATATTATGCGCCGCACAGACGAGAGCATTTCCTCCTACGCTCAGGAAATCAAGAAGGCTCGCCAGAGCCTCAAAAGCTCAATGAAATAATAGAATATCGGAAAATACTTAAGATTTTTCACAAAGCCTTGGAACAAAAGTTTCAAGGCTTTTATTTTTGTGACTATGTACAAAAAAGATTTTTTAACTTTAGTAAAAATGCTGTAACATTTAACTTGCTTTTTCAAAACAAATATTATATAATGGTTACATCGGTGGCATTAAGTGTCATTTTGTGACTGTGAAGTGTGTGTAGCCGCTGATTTGGATGAAATGTTGAAGGGGGTGGCAGAATGTTCTCGGGTACGTCGTTTCAGACGATTGACGCCAAAGGAAGAATTGTTCTGCCTGCTCGCTTCAGGGAACAGCTCGGCGAGACCTTTATAATCTCCAAGGGCTTTTCAGGTTGCGTACAGGTGCTTTCGCTCGACGAGTTTGATAACCTGCGCGAAAAAATCAAAACTCTGCCCGCAAAGAACGCCGCCGCGCTGCGATATCACGTTATCGCCACGGCTGTTGAGGTCAGCCCCAACGCGTCGGGCAGAATTTCCATACCCCAGAGCCTTCGCGAAATCGCTTCTCTTGACAAGGAAGCCGCCGTGCTCGGTATGGACAACCGTATTGAAATCTGGAATAAGGACAAGTTCGACGAGATGATAGCTCAGAGTCAGGACGACCTCGACGAAGCGCTGTCAATGCTCAATTTTTAGGATATGGAATTTAATCATACACCTGTCTTGCTTAACGAGGCTGTGGACGGTCTGCATATCAACCCCAACGGTATATATGTGGACGGTACCGCGGGCGGCGGTGGTCATTCCGCTGAGATTTTAAGACGCCTGAGCTCGGGAAAGCTGGTTTCTATCGATCAAGATCCCGACGCAATTTGTACGGTTAAGCAAAGATTTAAAGATAACGAGAATTCAATAATTATAAAAGGCAACTTTTCCGATATGAAGGAGCTGCTTTCGGAGAGATGTATTCGTCAGGTTGACGGCGTTCTGCTCGATATCGGCGTTTCGTCTCATCAGCTCGATACCCCCGAGCGCGGCTTTTCCTTTCACGATGACGCGCCGCTCGATATGCGTATGTCACAGTCGGGCGCGTCAGCAGCGGATTTGGTAAACAACCTCTCTCAGCAGGAGCTGAGCAGAATCATCTTTACCTACGGAGAGGAAAAGTACGCAGGCTCAATCGCCAAGGGAATTGTCAAGGCGAGAGGGGAAAGGGAGATTAAAACCACCTTAGAGCTTGCGGAGATTATAAAAAGCTCCGTTCCCGAAAAGGTCAGACGCGCGGGTCATCCCGCGAGAAAGACCTTCCAGGCGCTTCGAATCGAGGTTAACCACGAGCTCGACGCGCTCAAAAAAGGACTTGAGGACGCTTTCGACCTGCTTTCGGTAGGCGGAAGGCTGGCTGTTATAACATTTCACTCCCTTGAGGACAGGATAGTTAAGCAGACTATGGCAGGCTTCTGCCAGGGCTGCGTTTGTCCCAAGGACTTTCCCGTTTGTGTTTGCGGCAGAACGCCGAGAGCCAAACTCATCACCCGTAAACCTATTGTAGCAAATGACCAAGAATTGTCCACAAACCCTCGCGCCAGGAGTGCAAAACTAAGAATTTGTGAAAAAATAGCTGAAAATTCTTGATATGCTATAGACATTTGTAACGGTTTGGTGTAAAATATAACAAAGTTGTAAATTATGTAAAAACACAACAGATTGTGATTTAACCTTGTTTTTGATACAATATTCTGTATTATTCGAATAACGAAATTTCAAAAATTTGGTATTTTCCGTAACCGAAAAAAGAAAATGTTAAAAATTTGTAATATTTTTATCTTACGGAAATATAACTGCGATTTTATAGTGTACAATAGATAACCGTTGAGGTAATTTGAATGGCATATGAAAATAACGCGGCTTACGACCTTAATCTCTTCAGAGATAATACGGCTCCCAAGCTGCCCAAGGAAAAAACTAAAACTAAACATAAACGTGACGATAAAGTAGTAACAATCCCGAACGAGGAAATCATCAAAATCCGCCGTCGCCGTCATAATCCCTTTATGGTATTTCTCGGCTCGGTCGCGGGCGTTGTTATTACGGCGATTGTCGCGGCTATCATTATCGGTCAGGTTCAGCTCACGGAGCTCAACCAGCAGATAATCACCGCTGAGGAATCCCTGAGGAACGCTCAGAGTACATATACTCAGAACCAGATGGCTATTCAGTCCAAGCTCTCCACCAACGAGATTGAGAATTACGCTAAGGAAAAGCTTGGTATGAGCAAGGCTGAGAACGCCCAGAAGGAGTACGTTTCTCTGTCAAAGGGCGATAAGGCCGAGATTTCCGAGAATGCGAACCAGAACTTTTTTCAAAAAATTATAAACGCATTTACAGGACTTTGGTCATAACATTGGGTTCAATTTAATAGATATGTTATGGGAATAAGAGTTGAGATGTGTAATCTTAACTCTTTTTTGCTCTATTGCAGATTTATGTCCCCGCCGTCAGCGACGTTTATTAAAAAACAGATGTTACCAAAGGCGGGAAGGAGCGCCCACAGGCGCTTTTTTGCTCTGTAGTGCTACTGACACTATAATAGAAAGGAGTAAGCGGATTATGGCGAGAAACCGCGAAAACAGCTCCCAAAAGGGACTTTTGCAGCTGCTCAGGTTCCGTACCACGATTTTGATACTTGTCATTCTCCTGGTCGGCTTCGGCGCGGTTGCGGTCAGGCTGTTTTATTTACAACTGATTCAGGGTCCCGAGCTTCAGGAGCTCGCCGTGGATCAGCAGCTTGTTGATACAAAGCTGAGCGCAAAGCGCGGTACTATATATGATTGCAACGGAAAAATCCTCGCTCAGTCGGCGTCGGTTTGGCAGGTGATTATCGCTCCAGCCTATATCGAGACGAACGAACAGCGCAGGTATATAGCCAAGAATCTTTCAAAAATTCTTGACCTCGATTACGACAACGTCCTCGAAAAAACAAAACAGGACTCCTATTATGTAATAGTGAAGAGGAAGATTGAGAGCGACGAGAGGGAGAAAATCCTCAAATTCTGCGACAAGCTCGAGGACAAATACTCCAAACTCTCAAACGTAATCACACTTTTTGACGACTACAAGCGTTACTACCCCTACAACGACCTCGCGTCGTCGGTCATCGGCTTCACGGGTATGGACGACCAGGGACTTGAGGGCGTCGAGTACAAGTACAACGACTACCTGACGGGAACCCCCGGACGTATCATCACGGCGCGAAACGCCAACCAGACCGATATGCCGTTCCAGTACGAGCAGAGCGTCGAAGCAAAGAACGGCGACTCGCTCAATCTGACTATCGATGAGAAAATCCAGTCGATTGCTCAGAAGTATATGGAGCAGGGACTTATCGACAACGACGTCCGCAACCGCGGCGTCTGTATCATAATGGACGTAAACACGGGCGCGGTCAAGGCTATGGTAACCGCGAACGGCTACAACCTTAATGACCCGTATTCGCTGTCCAAGACGACTCTCAACGAAATCGCGCAGCTCCCCGAAAAGAAGCGCGCCGAGGCTGAGAGTGCGGCTCTGGGCAAGATGTGGCGTAACAAGGCGATTGCCGACACCTACTATCCGGGTTCCGTATTCAAGATGTGTACGGCGTCTATGGGACTTAACGAGGGCACAATCAGCGACAACTCCTCGTTCTACTGCCCGGGTTCGGTAACGATTTACGACCACAAAATCAACTGTCACCAGAAATACGGTCACGGCACGCAGAACCTCTTCCAGGCGATTGCGAACTCCTGCAACCCCGCGTTTGTCTCCATCGGACAGTCGCTCGGCGAGGAGAAATTCTACAAATACTATCAGGCGTTCGGCTTCTCGGAGCCGACGGGAATCGACCTTCCGGGTGAATCGGACGACATCTTCTTTAACGAGGACGGCACAATGTCCGAGACCGACCTCGCGGTTGCGTCCTTCGGTCAGAACTTCTCGATTACGCCTATCCAGATGATAACCGCCTGCGCGGCAGTCGCGAACGGCGGAAAGGTGCTCCAGCCCTATGTGGTTCAGAGCATTACGGACGCGGACGGCAACGTGGTCAAGACCACCGAGACAACCGTCAAGCGTCAGGTAATCAGCAAGGAAGTCTCAAAGCAGATGTGCGATTACCTCGAGAGAAACACAACCCAGGGCGGTATGAACAACGGCTACATCGCGGGCTACCGCGTCGGCGGCAAGACAGGTACGTCCGAGAAGCTCACTTCCTCGGACGGCAGCGAGGACTACATCGCTTCGTTCTGCGGCTTCGCTCCTGCCGATAATCCCCAGGTAGCGTGTCTCGTATTCTTCGATACACCCAAGGGCGCGTATTATTACGGCAGCCAGGTTTCGGCTCCCGTATTCGTAAAGATTATGAGCGAGGTGCTCCCGTACCTCGAGGTTCAGGCTGAGTATTCCGAGGACGAGAAGCAGTATGTCGATACCGTCGCGGGCTCGTACATCGGACTTGAAACCTCAAAGGCTAAGAAACAGGCTGAGAGCGACGGCTTCACCGCTACCGTCAAGGGCGACGGCAAGAAGGTTCTCTCTCAGATTCCGTCGGCGGCTTCCAAGATTCCGACAGGCGGCAACGTGGTGCTCTACACGAGCGACACCGAGGAAGAGAAGGTAACGGTTCCGAACCTTGTCGGCTACTCGGTATCCACCGTCAACTCGATTGCTTCGTCCTACGGACTGAACGTCAGTATCTCGGGCGTAACCGCAAGCTCCTCGGCTGTGTCGGTATCCCAGAGCATTGCCGCTGGCAAGAAGGTCGACGAGGGAACGGTCATCTCGGTAGAGTTCGGCGGCTCCACGGTCGTTCACGACTAACAAAAAAGACGTACAACGAAAGGATTGGTAATAATGCCGTTTGGTATTTGGTCACTCGTAACAGCTTTGGCGGCGTTCGCGATTACCGCGGCGCTCGGCAAACCGATTATAAAGTTCCTGCACAAGCTTAACTTCGGTCAGACGATTCTCGATATCGGACCGTCGTGGCACAAGGATAAGCAGGGCACACCGACTATGGGCGGTATTATGTTCATTATCGGTTCCGTAGTTGTCGGAATACTGAGCGTTGTGCTCTACAACCTCTTCGGCACAGGCTTTGTCGGCGTGTACCAGGAGGACCCGTTCAGGGTTTCGACGCTCGTTTACGCGGGTATCGGTCTCGCGCTGGCGCACAGCGCAATCGGCTTCATCGACGACTATATCAAGGTCGTCAAGAAGCGCAACCTCGGCTTGACGGCTATCCAGAAGCTCGTGCTCCAGTTTTCCGCGACCGCGGCTTACCTCGCGGTTCTCGGCTTTACGGGACACGACACCGCTACGACAATCCCCTTCGTGGGCAAGGTCGAGCTCGGATGGTTCTATTATATTATTTCGGCTGTTGTGATTGTCGGCGTGGTAAACGCCGTCAACCTCACCGACGGCATCGACGGACTTGACGGTTCAATCACATTCTTTGTGGCGCTCTTCTTCCTGCTTATCTCGAGCCTGCTCGGATATATGGGAGTTACGTTCCTCTCGGCGGCTGTCGCAGGCGGATGTCTCGGCTTCCTCGTGTGGAACTTCCACCCCGCAAAGGTGTTTATGGGAGACACGGGCTCTCTGTTCCTCGGCGGTATGGTATGCGCTCTCGCGTACGCTGTCGATATGCCCATTCTCCTTCTGCCGCTCGGCATAGTTTACCTCTGCGAGATGTTCTCGGTTATGCTCCAGGTAAGCTACTTCAAGCTCACACACGGCAAGCGCCTCTTCAAGATGAGCCCGATTCATCATCACTTCGAGATGTGCGGCTGGTCAGAGGTCAAGATTGTTTCCGTGTTCAGCGCGGTCACAGCCGTATTCGGTATTATTTCGTTCTTACTCGTTAAATTCGGTATATAAATTTTTGAAAGCAGGTTAACATATGGCTCCGTTCGTAGAGGTTATGCGTAAGGCTGATTACAACAAGGTCTACGATGAAAAACTGAATAACCGCCGCGAGCGCCGTGAGAGAAGCGCACGCCGTGACGACCCCCGTCAGAAGGCTAAGCGCAAGCTCAAGTTCTTTGAGAGGGGTATGGGTATCGATTTGCCCTTCCTTCTGCTTGTGCTGGTGCTTCTGATTATCGGAATGATAATGATGTTCTCGGCGTCGTTCCCGAACGCGTATTACAACAAGCACGACAGCTACTTCTTCATCAAGCGTCAGATGATTTTCGCGCTTATCGGACTGGCGGCAATGATTGCCATTTCGTTCTTTAACTATAACAAGCTTCACAAATTCGCGGGTCCCATGATGATAATAGCGTGGGTGCTGCTCGGAATAGTGCTTATTGTTCCGTCCGAAAACGGCGTTCACCGCTGGATTGGAATCAGCTCGTTCAACATTCAGCCCTCGGAGATTGCGAAGTTCGCCGTTATTCTTTTCTTTGCCCACTGGGGCAGCGTTTACTACGACAAAATGCAGTACGCGAAATACAGCGTAGCTCCGGGCTTGGGTATCTTTGCCTTTACGGCAGGTCTGCTCTTTTTTGAGCCGCATTACTCGGGTATCGTAATCATCGCGATTCTCACGATTATTATGCTCTACGAGGGCGGAATGAAGATTAAGTACCTCGCTATGGGCGCTGTGGCGCTTGTGATTATCGTCGCGGTCGCGGCTGTTACGGGACTTCTGACCTACGCTATGCAGCGAATGGACGGCTGGGGTCAGGCTCTCGCGTATACAAGCGCCGATGACCCGAAGATGTGGAACGCCACCTGGCAGACGAGAAACTCGCTCTACGCAATCGGCTCGGGCGGTCTCTTCGGACTGGGACTCGGCAACTCCAGACAGAAGTATCTCTATCTCCCCGAATCGCAGAACGACTTTGTTTTCGCGATTGTGTGCGAGGAAATCGGCTATATCGGAGCGCTCATCATTCTTCTGATTTTCGCTCTGCTCGTGTGGAGAGGTATCACCCTCAGCCTTCGCGCAAAGGACAGGTTCGGCAAGCTGCTCGGTATCGGACTTTCGGCTCAGATTGGTATTCAGGTTGTGCTCAACATTCTGGTTATCACGGACTGGCTGCCGAACACGGGTATCAGTCTCCCGTTTTTCAGCTACGGCGGAAGCTCGCTGATTATGCTGCTCGCGCAGATGGGACTTGTGCTCTCAATCTCGCGTACGGCTAATATTGAAAGACAGTAAAGGACGGATTGCTATGAAGATTTTATTTGCGGGCGGCGGTACCGCAGGTCACATAAACCCCGCTCTCGCGATTGCGGGCTTTATCAGAAAGAAGGAGCCTTCGGCTCAGATTCTTTTTGTCGGCAACCGCGGCGGTATGGAGGAGACCCTCGTACCCAAGGCGGGCTTCAATATGGAATTCATCACGATAAGCGGCTTCAGACGCTCCTTCAAGCCCTCTGCTGTCGCGCATAACGTAAAGACGGTTCACCGCACCTTTGCTTCCTCGAGAGAGGCGAAAAAGATTATCGAGCGCTTCAAGCCCGATATCTGTGTGGGAACGGGCGGCTACGTCAGCGGTCCCGTGCTCAGAACAGCCGCAAAAATGGGAATTCCCACGGTAATTCACGAACAAAACGCCTATCCCGGCGTTACCAATAAAATGCTTGCAAAGGACGCTAAGCGCGTTATGCTCGCCGTGGCAGACGCTCAGAAGCACTTTGACAAGAACGCGCGCTGCGTCGTTACAGGCAACCCCGTCCGCTCCGAGATTATCGAAGCCGACAGGGAGAAGGCAAGACGCGAGCTCGGCGTTGACGAGCGCCCGCTGGTGCTTTCCTTCGGCGGTTCGCTCGGCGCTCAGCGCATTAACGAGAGCGTCGCGGCTCTGCTCGCGAGAAGCGGCAAAGACGGCGCTTATCAGCACATTCACGGCTACGGAAAGTACGCTCCCGATTTTCCCGAGCTTGTTAAGGAAAAGGGCGCGGACATCCGTCACTGCGACAACCTCGACGTGAGGGAGTACATCGATAATATGGCGACCTGTATGGCGGCGTCCGACCTCGTAATCTCCAGAGCGGGAGCAATCACGCTTTCCGAGATTCAGGCTATGGGCAAGCCCGCGGTGCTTATTCCGTCGCCGAACGTCGCCGAGAATCACCAGTACCACAACGCTATGGCGCTCGTGAACAACGGCGCGGCTCAGATTATCGAGGAAAAGGATTTGACCGAGGAGCTTCTTATGGAAAAGGTGGACAGCCTTCTCAAAAACCCCGACCTGCTCCGCGAGTATTCAAATAATTCCCGAAAAATGGCGATTATTGACGCAAACGAGAGAATTTACCACGTCATCAAAAAAGTTCTGAATTAATTCACATACACGCAAATCTCCCATAGAATAAATCGGTAAGATTTTCTAAGGGGGAGCTTGTGTGTCTAGATTTATAGTCAGCGGAGGAAATAAGCTCAGCGGAAGCGCTACGGTTCAGGGCGCGAAAAACAGTATTCTGCCCGTGCTTTCGGCGGCGCTTTTGTGCGAGGGAGAGAACGTTCTGTTCAACTGTCCCCGTCTTTCGGACGTCAGCGCGGCGGCTCGGATACTTCGGTATCTCGGCTGCGAGGTAAAGCGCGAGGGCTCTGCCGTGCTCGTGAACAGCGAGAGCGTAAACGGCGCGGAGATTCCCGACAGCCTTATGCGCGAAATGCGCGGCTCGATTATCTTTCTGGGTTCTTTGCTCGGACGCAGAAAAAAGGCGGTTTTGACCTTTCCGGGCGGCTGCGAGCTCGGTCCCAGACCGATAGACCTCCATCTGAAAGCTCTGAAAAGCCTCGGAGTGAAAATCCGCGAGAGCCGCGGCGCAATCGAGTGTACGGCTCCCGACGGTCTCAAGGGCGCGAAAATCGCACTCAGCTTTCCGAGCGTGGGCGCGACAGAGAATATCATTCTCGCGGCTGTCACCGCTCAGGGCACAACAACCCTGACGAACGCGGCGCGAGAGCCCGAAATCGCCGACCTCTGCGAAATGCTCAACAAAGCGGGCGCGAGGATTTACGGCGCGGGCGAGGGAGTAGTCGTCATCGACGGAGTAAAGTCCCTCAAGGCGGTCGAGCACACCGTCATTCCCGACAGAATTGTCGCGGCGACCATTATGTCCGCGGCGGCTGTCACAGGCTCCGAGCTTATGCTCGAGGGCGTTATTCAATCTCACTTAAACGCCGTTACCTCGGTTTTTGAGGACAGCGGCTGCGATATAAAATTTGACTGCGGCAACCTTCTGATAAAGGCTCCCGAGAGGCTCAAGCCTCTGCCTGTCGTCAGAACAATGCCGTACCCGGGTTTCCCGACCGACGCTCAGGCGGTTATGATGTCCGCGGCGTGCGCCGCCGACGGAGCGAGCGTGTTCGTCGAAAACATCTTTGAGGACCGCTTCAAGCACGTCTCCGAGCTCACCCGAATGGGCGCGGATATCAAGGTCGAAAACAGGGTCGCCGTCGTAAACGGAGTAAAGAAGCTCTACGGAGCCGAGGTCAGAGCCCGCGATTTGCGCGGAGCGGCTGCCCTGGTCACCGCGGCGCTCGCCGCAGAGGGCGAAACAACGATAGACGGAATCTGCTACCTCGACAGAGGTTACGAGGATTTCGAACTGGTATTAGGCTCACTCGGAGCCGATATAAAGAGGATTTAGAAAAATAAGGAAGGAGGGGTTAAAATGGACGAAAGAAACGAACGCCGACGCAAGCTCAGCGAACAGGAAAAGAAGAACCTTGACCGTCAGCAGCGCAAGGAGCGCGAAATTCAGCAGAAAAAAGCGCGCCGCGACGCAAAATACCGCGAGCAGGCGAGAGCCGAAGCCCGCAAAAAGGGTATGGATTCCCACATCGTGGTCGAGATTCCCGCTCAGCCCGTAAAGCGAAAGAAAAAGCCGAAGAAGAAAACCCTCCCTGATATCATAGAGAAGGAAACCGACAAGAAGGTAAGAGACCTTGACCCCACAGACCACAAGGACGGCTACTACGTAAACGAGGTCGGCGTCAGAAAGGCAACTGCCGAAAAGCAGAAGAAGCGCCGCAAAAAGGCTCAGCCCAAGCCCGTTTCACCAAAGCAGAGAAGAAGGCGCAGGATTATCGCATACGCTTCAATATTCACGGCGGTAATGATTATCGGCGTCGTGCTCTCGATGACCGTTCTCTTCAAGACCGAGCACATCGAGGTCAAGGGCAACAAGTACTACGAGGACAGTATGATTATCGACCTTTCGGGTGTTCAGAAGGGCGACAACATCTTCTCGGCTACGCTTTTTGCCAACACCGATAAGGTCACCAAAACCCTGCCGTATATCAAGGACGCGTCAATCGGCTTCTCGATTCCCGACGGACTGATTATCACCGTCCATAACCGCGAGCCCTACTATTCGCTCAAGAGCGGCGACGATTACTTCCTCGTCAGCGAGGAGAACCGTATTCTCGAGAAGATTGACGAAAAGCCCAAGGGCTTGATGTTCATCGAAGCTCCCAAGCTCAAGAACGCCGACGTCGGCGGTTATGTCAAGTTTGACAAGGAGCGCTACACCAAGGCGGTCGAGGAAATCATCTCCTGTCTGCACAAGAACGGCTACGAGGATATCACGGGTATCAGCGTCAAGAACATCAACGATATCACCATAACCTACGACAACCGAATCGTCATCAAGCTCGGACTTCCCGACGACCTTGACTACAAAATCCGCACGGCGTTCACGATTATAACCAAGAACCTCGACCCCAACAACGCCAAGACGATTATGGGTATACTCAACGTCTCCAACTGCAACAACGGCTCCAAGAAGTCGTACTTCCGTGAGGTTGCAATCAATGACAGCGAGACAAAGAAGAAGAAAAAGAAGAAGGCGACCGAAGCCACAACAGCTCCGCCGACCGAGGAATCCACTTCCGAGAGCACCTCGGAGGAATACACCGAGTCTCAGAGCGAGGATTACAGCTCCGACGCGACAGACCCGACATACGAGGAATATTCCACCGACGACACAGGCTACGACAGCTCCACGGACTACACCGAAGCTACGGAATCGACCGATTATTCCTACGATTACAGCGTCGATACCAACGATTACGGCGAGCCTGATTACGGCTACTACGGCGAGTGACGTGAAAATCGCCAAAATTAGGTATGTTTCGAGACAAATTTTCGTTTTTAAGTAAAATTTAAAATTTTTATATTTACTTTCGGGAAAAAATATGATAATCTATTATGGTAAGTTATTATGCAATAACTGAAACTGTGATTATGTGAAAATTCTTGATGATAGAGTTAAGGAGGACGTAAAAATGGCATTTGCATTAGAAATGGAAAGTGAGTATATGCCGGTTATTAAGGTTATCGGCGTAGGCGGAGGCGGCGGCAACGCCATCAACCGCATGGTAAGCATGGAAGTTAAGAACGTAGAGTTCATCGCTATCAACACCGATGACCACGTTTTGAGATTATCTAAGGCTTCACAGACTATTCAGATAGGCGAGAAGCTCACAAAGGGTAAGGGCGCAGGCTCTATGCCCGAAATCGGTCAGAAGGCCGCTGAGGAAAGCAAGGACGAAATCGCCGCTTTACTCAAGGACACAGATATGGTATTCGTAACCGCGGGTATGGGCGGCGGCACAGGTACAGGCGCTGCTCCCGTAGTTGCCAAGATTGCCAAGGATATGGGTATCCTCACCACAGCCGTTGTCACAAAGCCCTTTGCTTTTGAGGGTAAGAGAAGAATGGCTCAGGCTGAGCAGGGTATTCAGGAGCTCGCTGCTTGCGTTGACTCTCTGATTATCGTTCCCAACGAGAGACTCAAGTATGTTTCAGATACACCTATCACTCTCCAGAACGCTTTTGCTATCGCTGATGATGTTCTCCGTCAGGGTGTTCAGAGTATCTCCGACCTCATCCTTGTTCCCGGTATGGTTAACCTCGACTTCGCGGACGTTACTTCCGTTATGAAGGACGCTGGCTACGCTCATATGGGTATGGGTTACGCTACAGGCAAGGACAAGGCTACCGAGGCTGCCGACGCGGCTATCTCCAGCCCGCTGCTTGAGACATCTATCGACGGCGCTAAGGGTGTTATCATCAACATCACCGCTTCGCCCGATATCAGCCTCGACGATATCGACGCTGCTTCCACAATGATTAAGGATAAGGTATCCGATGACGCGAACATCATCTGGGGTGCTGTTATCGACGAGAAGATGGACGACGCTATCAGCGTAACGGTTATCGCTACAGGCTTCAACGCCGACGGCAAGCCCGCTGCTCCCTCCGCTGACGACAACGTAATCGCGGACAGCAAGGACAAGGCTGACGACGACGAGGACGATACATTCTACGACATTATGTCAATCTTCAACAAGTAATTAAGTTTACATAAAAACGGACCGTCTCACATTTGGTTGAGACGGTCCGTTTTTTTTATTTATCGTGAAGTTGTACGTTCCGAAAGGCTTTATGACTGCTTTCCCAGCTCGACGTTGCGCTTGTATGAAGCGTCAACCGCCTTTGCGATAATCTCCTCGAGGTTATCGGCTTCGAGGGACTTTACGCCCTCGATTGTGCTGCCGCCCGGGGAGCAGACGTTTTTAATCAGCGTGTCGGCGTCGATTCCGCTTTCCATAAGCAGCTTTGCGGAGCCGAGCGCTGTCTGAGACGCGAGCTTCAGCGAGGTTTCGGGGTCAATACCGCAGCTCTCGCCGCCCTTTGCCAAGCCCTTGATGAACATATACACAAACGCGGGACCGCAGCCCGATACGGAACAGCCTGCGTTCATAAGCTCCTCGCTTATCGGCGTAAGTCCGCCCGCGAGCTTCATATTGGTGAGGAAAATCTGGAGCTCGTCGTCGGTGGTGTTCTCGCTCTTGCAGTAGAGGATTTCACCCTCTCCGACCGATACGGGGGTATTCGGCATAATTCTGATTACCTTGTAATCGCCGCCAGCCATTTCGCGGATTGTCTCAATCGCGAGACCTGCCGCCATTGTCACGAGCACAAAGCTCTTTTCGCGGCTCGCGAGTGCGTCCTTTATTTCCGACAGCATATCAGCCATCATCTGGGGCTTTACGCCGAGGAAGATGTAGTCGCATTCACCAGCGATTGTCTGATTGTCGGCGGTGTTGACGCCGAGCTTGTCCGCGAGCTGTTGAGCCTTGTCCTTGAAGAAATCGGCGATGAGCACGTTCTTGGTCGTCTTTGATACAGCCGTCGCAAGCGCTCCGCCCATATTGCCCGCGCCGATAAATCCGAATTTTTTATCTGACATTTCCGTTACCTCTTATGATGTATTTGTAGGTCGTGAGCTCCTGTAAGCCCATGGGACCTCTCGCGTGGAGCTTCTGAGTGGAAATTCCCATCTCACAGCCCAAGCCGAACTCGCCGCCGTCGGTGAAGCGTGTGCTCGAATTAACGTAAACGGACGAGCTGTCAATGCTCTTTGTAAACTTCTCAGCCGCCGCGTCGTCGCTTGTGACAATCGCCTCGCTGTGACCTGTGGAATGAGCGTTGATGTGAGCGATAGCCTCGTCGTAGTTCTCGACCGTCTTGACCGCGAGGATATAGTCGAGGAACTCGGTATCAAAGTCGTTCTCGCCCGCGGGTGTGCCGTCGATGATTGTCTGAGCGTACTCGTCAAGTCTCAGCTCGACGGGATTCTCAGCCCTGTCGTCAACGAGAAGCTTCTTGAGCTTCGGCAAAAACTCGGGAGCAATCGCCTTGTCCACAACAAGCACCTCTTCGGCGTTGCAGACTGAGGGACGGCTCGTCTTTGCGTTTTCGATAATCTTTAACGCCATATCCTGGTCGGCGGTTTTCTCAACATAAACGTGGCAGATACCCGTTCCCGTCTGGATACAGGGAACCGTAGCGTTCTTTACACAGGCGGAAATCAAGCCCTTGCCGCCTCTGGGAATGAGCAAGTCCACATATCCGTCGGCGGTCATAAGCTCGGTGGAGCTCTGACGCGTCGTGTCCTCAACGAGAAGCACAAAGTCCTCGTTCAGTCCGACCTTTTTAAGTCCCTTCTGCAGAGCCTTTACAATCGCCTCGGCGCTCTTGTGAGCTTCCTTGCCGCCTCTGAGCACACATACGTTGCCGCTCTTGAGCGCAAGCGCCGCCGCGTCGCTCGTTACGTTCGGTCTGCTTTCATATATAATAGCGACTACGCCGAGAGCAACGGCGGTTTTCTCAATCACAAGTCCGCCGGGACGCTCGGTTCTCATCAGAACCTTGCCGACGGGAGAGGGGAGAGCCGCTACGTCGCGGACGCCCTGAGCCATTCCTTCGATTCTTTCCTCGGAAAGCGAGAGACGGTCGAGCATAACGTCGCTGACTGTGCCCCTTGCCTTCTCGATGTCCTCGGCGTTATTTCTGAGGATTTCGGCTGTGTCCTCAACGAGACAGTCAGCCATTGCGAGCAGAGCCTCGTTAATCTTCTCGACCGATACGAGACCGAGCTCAGCCTTTGCGTTTTTTGCTTTGATAAGTAATTCTTTGGTAGTCATTTTTTCTTCCCCATAAAGCGAGTGCATATACCCTCGCCGTTAATAATATCATACAGTATCTCGGGATTCCTGCCGTTGGCGATAATCATATCGATACCGTTCTGTGTTACGAGCTTTGCGGCGTTGATTTTCGTAATCATACCGCCTGTGCCGAGCACCGAACCTCGGTTGCCCGCCAGAGTTTCAATTTCCTTGGTGATTTCATCAACCACGCTGATTCTTTTGGCGTTCGGGTTCTTGTTCGGGTCGTCAGTGAACAGACCGTCAATGTCCGACAGGAGTATGAGCAAATCCGCCTTGACCTCGTTCGCGATCGTCGCTCCGAGCGTGTCATTGTCGCCGATGACGATCTCGTCGGTGGTTACGGTGTCGTTTTCATTAATAATAGGAATGA
Source organism: uncultured Eubacteriales bacterium (assembly GCA_900315785.1). Lineage (GTDB taxonomy): Bacteria > Bacillota > Clostridia > Oscillospirales > Acutalibacteraceae > Ruminococcoides. The sequence goes on along the minus strand of ONAL01000009.1, from coordinate 756 downwards.
CCCCGAGCTCCAGCAGACGGAAGAGCGTGTTTTTGAGGTTCTTGCCGTAGTCCTCAATCGTGACGTACGCGCCCGTCATCAGTATCTGAGCAACCGTGTGGTTGTATTCGGAAAAGAGCTTGTCATAGGTGTACATCAGCTCGCACTGACCGATAGCCGCCGCGGCCTGCTTGGTCGGGATATCGTCGGGACGGGATGTGATACCCACCTTGCCGAGTCCCATTCCGATGGCGCCGGAGGAGACGAGCAGGATTTCGTGTCCCGCGTTCTTCAGATCGGAAATGACCTTGCACATATTCTCGACCCTCTTGATGTTCAGAAGCCCTGTCGGGTGGGCGAGGGTAGAGGTGCCGACTTTGATAACTATTCTCATTTTTTTCACCTGCACTTTATTGCTTTACCATTGTACCACAAAAGGGTGATACAGTCAATCTAATTGAAAGAAGGCTCAGCTTTTGTTTCTGATAAAGAATTTTATTTATTTTTTACAAAAACCCTTGAAATTTTTGTGCAACTATGATATAATTATTTCATCATAAGAGAATTCGATGATTTTTTAGGTATTGAAAAATTAGGAACGATAGGAAAAGCGTCTGAGGGGGCGCTTTTCGTCGTTTATGGGAAAGATATAACACGGGCAGCTCTTCAGGGCCGTCCGTTTTTTTGGTATGACGGGCATATCAATGCTCTGTGGTGAAAGTCCACCGAGGCGTAGTTACCGACGAACTCAAAAGCGACTCCCAAGGTTTGTATCGT
>ONAL01000017.1 GCA_900315785.1 uncultured Eubacteriales bacterium | reverse complement strand
TGTCGGTCTTTTAGTATTGCTTTTTTATAAAAAAACACACCTGCTTTCCAGCAAGTGTGTTTTTCTTAAAAGCACCTTCGGCTTATCTTAATGATATTGACCCAACGGGTGTCTTTTTTGTTGTGTGGAAACAGAGAGGATGGATTCGTATATAATACCGCCTTTCGGTTGAAAAGAGTGAAAAATGTTCATTGTGTATAAAATTTTACACGTATTTTTATTGAAATATTTCACGATGATGTTATAATGAAGTTACAAGGTTAACGTGAATGGGGTTGACGGTTATGAAAAGGCTAAAACGCTTGGTTTCGCTGTCGACGGCGTTCTGCGTTCTCGCGGCGGCATTTGCATTTTGCAGTCCCAAGACTGCGGCAATAGGCGAGCTTTCGCGCGTCAATTCTCAGCCTCGTCATCAGATTTGCACGGCTTTGTCCGATGAAGCAAAGTTCTATTACGTCGGCGATTACAGCTACGATAATTTGTCAAGGCTTTCGGGCGCAAACGACGTTTCGTCGAGCGCTGAAGCTATGCGCGGCAACGAGCTTTTCTCAAAGCTCCACACACTTATGAGCGAAACTCACTCGTATTTTACCTCGTATTCGGGGTATAGCAAGGGCTCGCTTGCGTACTTCTGGAACAGCACTGACGCGGTCTCAGACGGCGACAGCTACATTATGTTCTATTCCGACGTGCTCAAGGACGACAGCGTGAAGCTCAACCGCGAACACGTCTGGCCAAAGAGCCGAGCCTCATTCTACCAGAAGAACGGCGGCTCAGATTTGCACCACCTCAGACCGTCTGTCTCGACCGTAAATCTTGCCAAGAGTGACCACATCTTCGGCTACATTAACGGCACCTTTTCTGACGATTTCAAAGAGGGTAAGCTCGGCGACAACATTGTCTACTATGTAAACGGCAAGCAGGATTTGTTCGAGTGCAAGGACGACGTGAAGGGCGACGTCGCGAGGATTCTGCTCTATGTCTACTGTCGGTGGGAACAGCCGAATCTGTACACCGCAGTCAGCGACAATCTTCCTGAGCCTGACTCGGACGACGCGGCAAACAGCGGCAACAAGGTTGTCGAGAGCCTCGATACTCTGCTTCAATGGTGCGAGCTCGACCCTGTCGATACCTGGGAAATGGAGCGCAACGACCTTGTCGAAGAGGTTCAGGGCAACCGCAACGTGTTTATAGATTATCCCGAACTTGCGTGGCAGATGTTCTCTCGGGAGCTGCCTAAGGGAATGGCAACTCCCACACATATCGGCTGTGAGCACAATTATACCGAGATTTCACGGACTGCGGCAGATTACGACAGCGACGGCTGTTTCACTCTCAGATGTGAGAATTGCGGAAACGAGTACACACGCAGGCTTGCGAAGCTCGGCGCATCCGAGCGCGTTCTGGGAGACACAAACGGCGACGGAGTTGTCAACATCAATGACGCGACCTGTATTCAGCGCAAGCTTGTAGGTTTTAAGAACGTGAGCTTTGACGAAAAGGTCTCCGACGTAAACTCCGACGGAGCGGTTAATATCTATGATGTGACATACATTCAGCTATGGCTCTGCGGTTACCTTCCGAACAGCAAAATCGGAAGCCGCACAGAGGTTAAGTAACATAACGCTTTCGGACGGAAAGCGTAAAATATCAGAAGGGTGATAATTATGAAAGAGGGTTTAACAATCAGGGTTCCGAAAAAAGCTTTGCTGACCGCGTTTTTCAGCGTTTGTCTGCTTATGCTTTTATTTGTGCTCGGTTCCTCAAAGGCTGAGGCAAAGACGTTTGTTATCAGAACTCCCGACCAGCTCAAAAACATCAACTGGAAGAACGCGGGTTACGGTCCGGGGCATACCTACAAAATCGGCAACGATATGACGCTCGGCGACCTCGACGACTCGACCTGTCTTTTGACAAAAGGTAAGTTTGTTATCGATTTGAACGGTCACACTGTTCAGAATTCCACAAACAACCTGACCGTATTCAAGATTTCGGGCGCGAACGTCGTTATGAAGGACTCGCACGTCAGGTCAAATGCCCCAAGCGTTCGTTCATACGGCGCGGGAGCCGTTCAGATTACGGCAGGAAAGCTCACAATCCAGAGCGGAAACTATGTCGGCGCAAGCGACGGAACTAACAATCCCTCCGCGCTCCACGTCGGCGGCGGTACCTGTATCGTAAACAACGGCGCCTTCTACGGCGATTATGTCGGAGCAAGCACAATGGGCGGCAAGCTGCTCATCAACAACGGCACATTCCAGGGCGGCTATACCTACGGAATTATGCAGTTCGGCGGCGGAGACATCAGTATTGCGCGCGCCAATATCTTTTCGGGCAGAACCACATATAACTATCAGTTCGCTCTCGGCGCCTACAGTCCCTCGGGTCAGTATTACAGCTTTGACAGCTGGCTCGCGAAGGGCGCTTCGTTCGACAGAAGCTTCCAGGTTGGCTACTGGAATATGCAGTCCTCGGTAACCGCTTATCCGACAATGTCGAATTATTGGGCGGTTGCGTATAACACTCCTCAGCTCAGAGTTACGACCTCTGTAAAGGCTCCCAAGGGTACATCCATAAGCTCTCTCACAGCGGGCAGAAAGGCTCTGACAGTCAAGTGGAAGAAGCAGACAAAGAAGAACAACGGCTACGTAATCCAGTACAGCACGTCAAGAAAGTTCAAGGGCGCAAAGACTCTGACGGTCAAGGGCGCGTCAAAGTCAAAGGCGAAGCTCTCAAGGCTCAGAAGCGGCAAAAAGTACTATGTCAGAATCAGAACCTACCGTTCCTACAATGGCGGCACACTCTATTCGGGCTGGAGCCGACTGAAGAGCAAAAAAACAAAGTAAAATAGTTTATTATATATAAAAAAAGGCTCCTCGGAGCCTTTTTGTTTTACACTGTAAAATGTCTTAAATATTGACTATACACCCCAAAAGTGATAGAATTATGTAGCTATTGTAAAATACAGAAAAAATCAGCGTTTGAGGTGATTTTATGAAGAATATTCTGGAGCTTTTGGAGCTTAACGCGGAAAGATTTCCTGACAAACCCGCGTTTATAGATATGGAGAAAACTCTGACTTATTCACAGCTTCTCAACGACGCCCGCAGGCTGGGCTCGGGAATCAGCCGTCTCGGCTTTAAAAACCGTCCCATAGCCGTATATATAGATAAAAGCGCCGACCTTATCGCCGCTATGCTCGGAGTTGTTTACAGCGGAAACTTCTACGCCGTAATCGATACCGAAATGCCAACGGAAAGGGTAAACAGGATTTTTGAAACTCTGAGACCCTCGGCTATTCTGACCGACAAAAAGCACACTGAGCTGCCAAGCTATGAAAACGCGGCAACGCTATATGCGGAAGACTTGCTCGAGCTTGTCGAGGACAGTGACAGACTTTCCGAAATCAGAAAGGCTCAGGTTGATTCGGACCCTCTGTACACGCTCTACACCTCAGGTTCGACAGGTGTTCCCAAGGGCGCTGTGCTCAGTCATAAAAACGTGCTTTCCTATATAGAATGGGTGACAGGGGAGTTCGGCATAAACGAGGGCACTGTCTTTGCCAACCAGACGCCGTTCTACTTCTCGATGTCAGTCACCGACGTGTACTCGACAATCCGCTCGGGCGCTACACTTGTGATTGTTCCCAAGCAGTATTTTTCGTTCCCGATAAAGCTCGTCGAGCTGATGAACGAGTACAAGGTGAACACGCTCTACTGGGTTCCCAGCGCGATTTCAATCGTCTCGAATATGAGGGTGTTTGACTACGCAATGCCCGAGTACCTCAGAACCGTGCTTTTCGCGGGTGAGGTAATGCCGACAAAGCAGCTCAATTACTGGATTAACAAGCTCTCGGACGAGGTCGTTTTCGCAAACCTCTTCGGTCCCACCGAGGCTACCGACATCTGCACGTTCTACCGCGTCAACAGAAAATTCCGCGACGACGAACCTCTGCCAATCGGCAACGCGTGCGACAACTGCGATGTGTTTATCGTAGGCGACGACGGCAAAGCTGCCGATGAGGGTGAGCTCTACATCAGAGGAACTTTCCTCGCGTCGGGTTATTACAACAATCCCGATAAGACGGCGGAAGCCTTTGTGCAGAATCCGCTCAATTCTTCCTATCCCGAAATCTGCTACAAGACGGGCGACCTTGTCAGGCTCAACGAGTACGGAGAGCTGATGTACAAGGGACGCAAGGACTTTCAGATAAAGCATATGGGCTACAGAATCGAGCTGGGCGAAATCGAAACCGCCGCCTCGGCAGTTGAGGGAATGAAGGAATGCGCCTGCGTCTATGACGCTGACAACGACAAAATTGTTATGTTCTACTCGGCTTCAAGGCTCAAGGAGGACGCGCTTTTCTCAGAGCTTAAATCAAGGCTCAACGACTATCTGCTCCCGAACAGGCTCGTAAAGCTCAGGGAGCTTCCGCACAACGCTAACGGAAAAATTGACAGAAAAGAACTCAAAACACAGATATAATCATTTTTGGAAAGGAAATCATTATGGAGAGAATTATCGAAATCATCAAAGAAATCAAACCCACAGCCGTAGTTGACGAGAACACACGTCTGCTCGACGACCACGTGCTCGACTCACTTTCAATGGTATCGCTCGTCAGCGAGCTCTGCGACGAGTACGACGTCGATATCACACCTGTTGACGTTGTTCCCGAGAACTTCGCAACAGTCAAGGATATCGCCGCTATGATTGAGAGACTTGAGGACGAAGACTGATAATGATAGGCTATACGACGTTTAGCTTTTTTCTGCTTTACTTCGGCATAACCTTTGTGGTCTACAGCCTGCTGCCCCAAAAGGTCAGGTGGGTTGCGCTGCTGCTCGGCTCAGTGACGTTCTACACGATTTCCGCAAAGGGTCACGTCTTTATGCTCATCGCCGTAAACCTTATTGTATGGCTTGTCGGCTTGTGGCTTCAGAAGCTTTCGGACACTCAGTCCGCAAAGCGAAAGGCGGCGCCGAAGGAAGAGAAAAAGGCAATCAAGGCAAAGTACAACGGCTACAAGCGAATTGTGCTGGCTTTGGGAGCTGTGTCAGTCGTCGGAATACTTCTGACGGGCAAGTACACTAACTTCTTTATCGAGACGTTCAACGCGGTTTTCAGTCAGCACGCGAGTATGCTCAACATAATCCAGCCTCTGGGACTGTCATTCTTTACCCTTCAGGCTATCAGCTACATCGCCGATATCTACTACGGCAGGGTACAGGCGGAGAAAAACCCGCTTCGTATCACGCTTTTCCTGTCGTTTATGCTCACGGTTGTTGAAGGTCCGATAGCCCGCTACGGTCAGCTCGGCGCTCAGCTCAACACCTGTAAGATTAACAGGCTTGAGGACGTCAGCCGCGGCTTTCTGCGTGTGCTCTGGGGTCTTTTCAAGAAGGTGTTTATCGCTGACAGAGCGGTTCTGCTCGTCACGGCGGTTTTTGACAATTACGAGAGCTTCTCGGGCTTCGGTGTGGTTGCGGGAATTGTGTTCTACACGATTCAGCTCTACTGCGAGTTCTCCGGAATTATGGACGTAATGTGCGGTCTCGGACAGATGATGGGTATCGAAATGCCCGAAAACTTCAAGCGTCCGTTCTTCGCGAAGTCCATCAACGAGTTCTGGCAGAGGTGGCACATCACCCTCGGCGCTTGGCTGAGAGACTATATTTTCTACGGCGTTTCATTCTCTAAAGGAATTAAAAATCTTTCTTCCAAGACGAGAAAGAAGTTCAGCCCCTACTATTCAAACCTCATTCCGACCACGGTCGCGCTGTTTTTCGTTTGGTTCGCAAACGGCTTCTGGCACGGCTCAGGCTGGAAATACATTGTCTACGGACTTTACTATTATGTGCTGATGACAATCGGACTTTTCCTCGAGCCCCTGTTCGCAAAGCTTTCGAAGGCTCTGCGCATTGACCGCGAGTCAAAGGGCTTCGGAGTTTTCAGAGTAATCAGAACGATTGTTATCGTCAACTTCGGTATGCTCATTTTTCGCGCCGATGACCTCGGCGTTGCCCTCAAAATGTTCACGTCAATATTCTCGAACCTGAATCCTCTGACGCTTTTCCTGGGCGTTTACGATTTCAATACGGGAGCGGGCGACATCGTGCTCGTTTTTATCGGACTTGCCGCGATGGTTGTTGTGGGCGTTATTTCCGAAAAGGGCATTAACATTACCGAGAGAATTTATAAGCTCCCGTATGTCGCGAAGCTTGGTATATACCTCGCGTTTTTATTTGTGATTATCATATTCGGAGCTTATGGAGAGGGATACGGCGTAGTCGATTTGATTTACGCTAACTTTTAGCAATGAAAAAGGTATTTACAAAGGAAAGGGTCAGAGATACCGCGAAGGTGCTCTGCTTTATACTTGTTTTTGTTCTGCTTCTTGGCTTGACCTCGCATTGGTTTTTCACCGAAAAAACCGCCGTCAGCTATTATCATATTTCGCGTGACGCGTATTCGTATGTCCGCGAGCCCGACAACACGCTTGACGCGGTTGCTGTGGGCAACAGCGACATCTATTCCGCGTTTTCACCTCTTGATTTATGGAACGAATACGGTTATACTTCTATTGTGTGCGCGTCTCCCAAGCAGACTGCTCAGGATTCGTACTACTTTATGAAGCGGATTTTTGAAAAGCAGAGACCAAAGCTCGTTATCATCGAGACCGATATGTTCTTCAGCTATTCAACAAGGTATGAAAAAGCTCTGATAAGAAAGGGAAAGGCGCCGAACTGCTTCGACGACCTTGACCCCGAGTATCTTGATGACGAAATATCGCATCTGTTCCCGATTTTTCAGCATCACAATGTGTGGCAGGGCGACTCAAAGCTCTCTCTGCTCAAGCAGATTTGCCGCGGCTACAAGTACAACGACACCGTTGTCAGGGTTAAGCCCCGACGCTACCTCAAGCCCACAAAGGAGAAGAGCAAGATTTCTCCTGTCGTCATCGGATATATGGACAGACTTGTCAATCTCTGCAAGGAAAACGGAGCTGAGGTAATGCTCGCCGAGGTGCCGACGGTTCTTGCCTGGGACGGCAGAAGGCTCAACGCGGTCAAGGACTACGCTCAAAGCCGCAAGCTCGACTTTGTCGATTTGAACACGCGTTTCAGAGAGCTGAAGCTCTCGTTCAGGAAGTCGTTTAGGGACAAGGGAAATCACCTCAACTACTCGGGCGCAAAGTCGGTCACAAAGTGGCTCGGAATTTATATGTCGTCATATGACATCAAGTTGCGCAAGAGCGAGGAAGTCGCAAGACGCTGGGACAGAGATTACGCACTCTTTCAGGAATATATTTCACAACCGCACGAAGAGGAATAACGATGAAAAAAACATCAATTCTGCTCTGTCTGGTGATGCTCCTGTCGCTTTGCGGCTGTGGTGGAACAGCCGACAAAAAGACCAAGGAGTTCTTCGCGATGGACACCTATATGACCCTCACAGCCTACGGCGACAACGCCGAGAAGGCTCTGAGCGAGGCTCAGTCCGAGGTTGAGCGGCTCGACAGTCTGCTCAATGCCGAGGATAAGCACAGCGAGATTTACAGGCTCAACTGTGAAAAGAAGCTTACGCTTTCCGAGGAAACCTCACAGGTGCTCAAAAAGGCTCTTGATTTCAGCGAGCTCACGGACGGAGTATTCAACCCCGCGCTTCACCCTTTGATGAAGCTTTGGGGCTTTACAACTAAGGATTACACCGTTCCGAGCGCTGAGGAAATCAAAAACACGCTCAAGCTCTGCGACGTGAAAAACGTAGCTCTAAACGGACAGAACGCCGTCATCAAAAAGGACGGCACCGAGCTCGACCTCGGCGGTATCGCAAAGGGCTATACGTCGTCAAGGCTTATAGAAATCCTAAAGAAAAACGGAATAGAAAGCGGTCTTGTGAACCTCGGCGGCAACGTCCAGACCCTGGGCAAAAAGCCTGACGGCAGCGACTTCACCGTCGCGATTGAGAGTCCCGAGAAGGACGGCGGCTACCTCGGAATGCTCAAAACGAGCGGCAAGGCGGTCATCACCTCGGGCGGTTACGAGAGGTTCTTCGAAAAGAACGGCAAGACCTATCATCATATTATGAACCCCGAGACAGGCTATCCCGCCGAAAGCGGTCTCGCTTCGGTAACGATTGTATCAAAGGACGGCACGCTCGCCGACGCGCTCTCGACCTTGCTTTATGTGATGGGGGAGAAAAAGGCGGTCGAGTTCTGGAACCAGAGCTCCGAGGACTTTGATATTATTCTGTTCACCAAAGACAACAAGCTGATTGTGTCGGGCGGAATTGCAGACAGCTTCACAAGTGAATATAATATTGAGGTAATAAAAAAGGACTGATTTTTGAATCAGCCCTTTTGCTTATTCTTGCATTTATATGCGCAGCTTGAACAGTCACAGCCGCAGCCTTTGCCTTTCTTTTTTGCGATTACTGTCGCTATGACCGCGACGACTGCCGCGACCGCGATAACCGCGATTACAATAATATCGGATATACCCATTTATACCCCCATAAACAGCATACACACAAGGTGAACCAGCGTAGCCGCGATATACGCCACAACGCATTGCCATACCACAACGCCCGCAGCCCATTTGTAGCCGAGCTCGCGCCTTACGGAAGCGATTGCCGCGACGCAGGGAGTGTAGAGCAGACTGAACACCAGAAGCGAAATAGCCGAAAGCGACGTGATTGCCGTCGCAATTGTTCCGCTGTAGAGGATTTCGAGCGTTGAAACCACGCTTTCCTTTGCCATAAAGCCGCTTATAAGCGCTGTAACAATCTTCCAGTCACCCATACCGAGCGGTGTGAATACGGGAGCGATAAAGCCTGCAATCTGCGCGAGCATACTGTCCTTCTGACTTTCGGCAATGTTGAACTGGAATGTGAAATTCTGCAAAAACCAGACGATAATCGTCGAGATAAAGATAACGGTGAACGCCCTTTGGATAAAGTCCTTAGCCTTGTCCCAGAGCAGTCTCGCGACATTTCCGACCCCGGGAAGTCGGTAGTTCGGGAGTTCCATTACAAACGGAACGGCTTCGCCCTTGAACAGCGTTTTCTTGTACAGCAGTGCTATCAGTATTCCCGCTACAATTCCGAATATGTAAAGCCCCGACATAATAAGCCAGCTGTAGTCCTTGAAGAACGCGTTTACAAAGAACGCGTAAATCGGGAGCTTTGCGGTACAGCTCATAAACGGAGTGAGCAGAATTGTCATCTTTCTGTCTCGCTCACTCGGCAGAGTTCTCGTCGACATAACAGCGGGAACGGTACAGCCGAAGCCTATCAGCAGCGGCACAATGCTTCGTCCCGAAAGACCGATTTTCCTCAGCAGCTTATCCATAAAGAACGCGACTCGCGCCAGATATCCGCTGTCCTCGAGGATTGAGAGGAAGAGGAAGAGTGTGACGATAATCGGCAGGAAGCTGAGCACGCTTCCGATTCCGGTGAAAATACCGTCGGTCACAAGGCTTGTCAGTGTCGGGTTAACTCCCGAGCTTTCGAGTGCGTTTTGCGTAACATCGGTGAGGTTTTCGATTCCCGTTTCGAGCAGATTTTGCAGGAATCCGCCGATGACATCAAACGTCAGCCAGAAAATCGCCACCATTATGAGCATAAACATCGGTATCGCCGTGTATTTGCCCGTCAGAATACTGTCAATCCGAGCGCTTCGGCGGTGCTCACGGCTTTCCTTGGGCTTTGAGACCGTCTGAGCGCAGACCTTTTTGATATATGAGAAACGCATTTCCGCGATTGCCGCGTTGCGGTCGAGACCGCGTTCCTTTTCCATTCGTCTGATAATCTGCTCGAGCATTTGCATTTCGTCGTCGTCGAGCTTCAGCTTTTCGAGTACAAGCTCATCGCCCTCGACCAGCTTGCTCGCCGCAAAATGGAGCGGAAGCTCCGCCTTCTTCGCCTTGTCCTCAATCAAATGCCTAACCGCGTGCAGACAGCGGTGAACCGCGCCGCCCTTTTCGTCGGCTGAGCAGAAGTCCTGACGCATCGGCTTTTCCTGATAATGAGCTATGTGAATCGCGTGCTTGACGAGCTCGTCAACGCCCTGATTCTTCGCCGCAGAAATCGGCACGACAGGAACTCCGAGCAGGGCTTCAAGCGTGTTGATATCGACCGAACCGCCGTTGGCGGTCAGCTCATCCATAATGTTGAGAGCCACAACCATCGGAGTGTCCATCTCCAGAAGCTGCATTGTGAGGTAGAGGTTGCGCTCGATGTTGGTAGCGTCCACGATGTTGATAATCGCCCTCGGCTTTTCGTCGAGCACAAAGCTCCTTGAGACGATTTCCTCGCTGCTGTACGGAGACATTGAGTAAATGCCCGGAAGGTCGGTGATTAAGGTTTTCTTGTGACCCTTGATAACTCCGTCCTTGCGGTCAACCGTTACGCCCGGGAAGTTTCCGACGTGCTGATTGGCTCCCGTGAGCTGATTGAACAGCGTTGTCTTGCCGCTGTTCTGGTTGCCGACCAATGCGTATGTGAGCACCGTGTCGTCCGGTAGGGGAGCGCCGCTTCCCTTTGGGTGGAACTTTCCGCCCTCGCCGAAACCCGGGTGATTGCTTTTTGTCTTTGAGTAGGAAACGCTCTGGTGTTCCTCGTTTATCGGCTCAACCTCGATTTTTTCCGCGTCGGCAACTCTCAGCGAAAGCTCGTAGCCGTGCAGAGTGAACTGCATCGGGTCTCCCATGGGAGCGAGCTTGACTAGCTTAATCTCGGTGTTGGGGATAACTCCCATATCGAGAAAATGCTGTCTCAGCCTGCCTTCGCCGCCGACAGAGGTGATTACGGCGGTGCCGCCGATTTTTAAATCCTTTAACTTCAAAAAATTACCTTCTTTAATAGGTTAGCTTATGCTAACTCTTATTATAACAGATGATTAAGTTGTTGTCAATAAAAAAGTGCCTGTAGGCGCTCTCGTCCGCCTTTTGGAACGTCCATCTTTCAAACGACGTGACAGAGCTTCCTGTAAAGTAAAAAGGCTGACATTAAGCCAGCCTTTGTCGTTATTTATCGCTCTTCTGCTTTTTGATAACCTTCATTCGAGAGAATTCCTCTCTGTCCTTCTCGTCGAGCGCGTCGGTGATGAACTTGACGTCCTCCTCGAACTTGGGAATCATAATGTTCTTGAGGGCGTTTGCGCGCTTCTGCGTTTTCTTGATTGAATCCGCAAGCCTGTAGACGCTGTTCTCGATTTCTGCGAGAGTCGCCGTCAGAACCTTTACCTCGGTAAACTTTCGGTAAGCGTTATCGAGAGCGTTGTCGGTGGTGTTCAGCGCAAAGTAGAACGCCGTTGGGTCGGGCTCGGCGATTGTTACGGTCGGAATCTCAACGCCCATAACCGAGCGGTAGTCGAGCTCGAGCGAGTCCTCGACGGGAATCGTCTTGCTGATTTCCGAGCAGTAGCCGTGCGTGATGTTAGCCGTCTGCAATGCGAGATAGGCTTCCTCGTACGCGTTGTCGATTTTGCCCTGAATGGCGTTCGCCTTGTCGATGAGGTTCATCATTTCGCGAATCAGAATATTACGTTTTTTATCCATCAGCTCGTAACCCATCTTGGCGAGCGCGAGCGATTTCTTTGTGTTCATCAAATTGCCCTTGGTGGGGGCTGTCTGATTAGCCATAGTAAGGCTCCTTAGTCTTTGTAATATTTATCAAGCAGTTCGTCGTCTACACGGTCGAGCTCTGCTCTCGGAAGCGTGGAGAGAAGCTCCCAGCCGAGGTCGAGGCTCTCGGTGATGTCGCGGTTCTCGAAGCCCTGATTTACAAATCTGCTCTCGAAAAGTCTGCCGAACTCGATGTACTTCTTGTCGATGGGGGAAAGCTCCTCCTCACCGATAACCGAAGCAAGGCTTCGCGCGTCGATAACTCTCGCGTAGGAAGCGAAAAGCTGGTTTGCGAGCGCCTGGTGGTCGCTTCTTGTGAAGCCCTCGCCGATACCGTCCTTCATCAGACGCGAAAGCGACGGAAGCACGGAAACAGGCGGATAAATGCCCTGACCCTGAAGGTTGCGGTCGAGAGTAATCTGACCCTCTGTGATGTAGCCCGTGAGGTCGGGAATCGGGTGCGTGATGTCGTCGTTGGGCATTGTGAGAATCGGAATCTGAGTTACCGAGCCTTCGCTGCCCTTAATCATACCTGCTCTCTCATAGAGAGAAGCGAGGTCAGAATACAGATAACCGGGGTAGCCCTTACGTCCGGGAATTTCACCCTTTGATGACGAGAACTCACGGAGAGCCTCGGCGTAAGAGGTCATATCGGTCATAATAACAAGCACGTGCATATCGTGCTCAAATGCCAGATATTCGGCGATTGTGAGCGCGCAGCGCGGTGTAAGCGTACGCTCGATAATCGGGTCGCTCGAGAGGTTCAGGAGCATAACAACGTGGCTCAGTACGCCCGAGTTCTCAAAGCTCTTTCTGAAATACTCGGCGACGTCCTTCTGAACGCCCATTGCGGCAAATACCACGCAGAAGTTGTCCTCTGTCGCGCCGCTGATTTTAGCCTGACGTACAATCTGTACGGCGAGGTCGTTGTGCTTCATACCCGAGCCAGAGAAAATAGGAAGCTTCTGACCTCTGATAAGCGTCATAAGCGTGTCGATTGTTGAGATACCCGTGTTGATGTAGTTTCTCGGATAAATACGCGAAACAGGGTTAATCGGCGTGCCGTTGATGTTCATCTTCTTTTCGGGGAAGATGTCGCCCAGACCGTCAATCGGTCTGCCTGCGCCGTCGAGAACTCTGCCGACGATTTCGGGAGAGAGCGCCTGTTCCATCGGATGACCCGTAAGTCTTGTTCTGGTGTTGACGAGGGAGATGTCTCTTGTGCCCTCAAAAACCTGAACGACGATTCTTTCGCCCTCAATCTGAACGACACGTCCCTGTCTGACCTTGCCGTTGTCAAGGCGGATATCGACGATTTCCTCGTTGGAAACGCCCTTTACGCCGTCAATAACAATCAGTGAGCCGTTAATTTCCTTAACGCCTACATAATCTATAAGCATTGCGTTTCCTCCTTAAAGAATTCTGTCTGTCTGCTCGTCGATTTCCTTGATGTACTCGTCGAACATCTCGGGCTTCGAGTTGGGGATATCGTATTTCATCTTGTTGAGCTTGTCGAAAAGTCCGAGCGCAAGAAGCTTTGAAATCGGAATTTCCTTGGCTACGATTTCCTTTGAACGGTCGTAGAGGTGAAGTATAACCTTCATCATATTTTTCTGCTTCTCGAGCGGAACAAAGGTGTCGTCCGCGTGGAAAGCGTTCTGCTGTAAGAAGCCTACTCTGATAACCTTTGCGGTCTCGATAACGAGTTTCTGGTCGTCGGGGAGAACGTCGGAGCCGATGAGCTTTACAATCTCCATAAGTGAGCTTTCTTCCTGAAGCAGAGCGGAAATTCTGTTTCTGTACTCGACGAAGTCCTCGCCGATGTTTTCTTCAAACCACGGGTCGATGTCGTTAAAATACTCGCTGTACGAGTTCATCCAGTTGATTGCGGGATAATGACGCGCGTACGCGAGGCTCTTGTCGAGCGCCCAGAAGCAGCGAGTGAAACGCTTTGTGTTCTGGGTAACAGGTTCCGAGAAGTCGGAGCCCTGAGGCGATACCGCGCCGATGATTGTTACCGAGCCGCTGTCGTGGCTCAGAGTTTTTACACGTCCCGCTCTCTCATAGAACTCAGCCAGACGAGAGGGGAGATAAGCGGGGAAGCCTTCCTCAGCGGGCATTTCTTCAAGACGACCCGAGATTTCTCTGAGCGCCTCAGCCCAACGCGAGGTCGAGTCCGCCATAATAGCTACGTCATAGCCCATATCGCGGTAATACTCGGCGAGCGTGATTCCTGTGTAAATCGACGCTTCACGAGCCGCAACGGGCATATTTGAGGTGTTCGCGATAAGCACCGTTCTGTCGGTCATCGGTCTGCCCGACTTCGGGTCGATAAGCTCCGAGAATTCCTCAAGAACCTGGCTCATCTCGTTGCCGCGCTCTCCGCAGCCGACGTATACGATGATATCAGCGTCGCACCATTTTGCGAGCTGGTGCTGTGTCATTGTTTTGCCTGTGCCGAAGCCGCCCGGGATAGCCGCCGCGCCGCCCTTTGCAATCGGGAACATTGTGTCGATAACACGCTGACCCGTGATAAGCGGAACAGAGGTCGAAAGCCTGTCCTCAATCGGTCTTGAGGTACGGATAGGCCACATCTGGCAGAGTGTGAGGTTGTGCTCGACGCCGTATTCGTCGGTGAGTACTGCCACCGTGTCAAATATTGTGTATTCGCCGTCGGGCTTTACGTCGGTGATTTCACCCGAAAGCGCGGGCGGAACCATAAGCCTGTGCTCGATAATCTGAGTTTCGGGGAGAGTAGCGTAGATTTCGCCACCCTTGAGCTTGTCGCCCTTCTTGACCTTGAGCGTTACGCTCCACTTCTTTTTATCGTCAAGCGCGCTTACCTGAGAGCCTCTGCTGATGAATGCTCCCGACTCAGCCTCAATCGCCTTGAGGGGACGCTCGATTCCGTCGTAGATGTTGTCGAGTATTCCTGGTCCGAGAAGTACGTTCATCGGGCTTCCCGTGCCCTCAACCTTGTCGCCTGGCTTAAGACCTGTGGTCTCCTCGTAAACCTGAACGGTAGTCTTTTCGTCGCTGACGGCGATGATTTCGCCGACGAGGTTGTCCTCGCCAACGTGAACCATTTCCATCATCTTCAGTTCTGTGGGACCCTTGATTGTGATGACGGGTCCGTTGATTCCGTAGATATCGTATTTCTTCATATATATCACTCTTTATGCGTTACGCGTTAATTTTGAGGTCGGCGTTCTCCGTGAACCACTCGCGCTGGGCTTCAAGTCCCGAGTCGAGAGTGCTGTCAGCGACGAGCTTCAGGCTGTCGCAAAAGCCTCTTACTCCGCCGATAAGGATTTTGAGGTCGGATTTTAATTCTACATCAGAATTAAACTGAGCCTTGAGCTCATCCCCGAAGCAGAGGTCGGCTTCGCGTATATAGAGCACGCAGGGGTTTGAGCCGAACGCTTCGGCAATTTCCTTTGCGTCCTTGATGAGCCTTTCACGGTACTCGGGAGTTTTGGTGAACTCGCAAAGTCTGTCTTTGGCTTCCTCAAAAATATCGTTAACCATTTTGTCGCGTTTTCTGAACAGCTCGCCCTTTGCCTCGGTGTTCCTGACCGCGTATTCGCTCGTAACCTCGGCTTTTGCCGCGGACAGAAGCTTGGTGACATATCTGTCGGCGTCGGCTTCTCCTCTTACGCGAGCCTTTTCAAGCTCCTCGCGGCGATAGCTCTGAGCCTCTTTGAGCATATTTTCTCTTTCTTCGAGCGAGTGTTTTTTAACCGCGTTGAGAAAGTTGTTAGTGTTGTCCATATATTTCTCCTATAACTTAACGCCGATAGCTTCGCGTACGTACCTTGTGATTGAATCCGCCGTTCTGCCGTTGCCGTGACGGTCGGGAATTTCAACAATCAGCGGACGGCTGCGGTGAAGCTTCAAATCATACACAAGGTCGGGGCACTTGGATACCAGAGTTTCCGTCATCAGCACTACGGCGATTTCGGGGTTATCCATAGCCTTTTTGAGCTCCTCACGGATATGCTTGTCGGAGTGGACTACCACGCCTTCGATACCCGCAAGTCTCATACCCATCTGTGTATCGACGTTGTCGCTTATCAGATAGTATTTCATATCAGCCGTTTAAGATAAGAATTGAAATAAGCATACCGTAGAGCGCGATACCTTCACCGAGCGCTACGAAGATGATAGCCTTACCGAAGTTTTTGGGGTCCTCAGCCGCAGCGCCGATAGCAGCGGGAGCGCCCTTACCAACGGCGATACCGCCGCCGATACATGAGATACCTGTCGCAAGACCTGCGCCGAGATACTTGAGACCCTCAGCGATAGGGGAAAGGTCAGCCGCGGCAGCGCCGTCGGCAGCGTTTGCAACGATGGGGAAAATAGTGCAGATTGCGAGCACAGCGCCGAAGCTTGCGAGCTGTGTGAGCACTGACCTCTTGGGGCTCTTGCCCTTCTTGACAGCGCCTGATACGAGTACTACGGAGAGTACAAGAAATACTACGGGAAAGATAAGTAAAATAGCGTTAAATAACATAATTAACCTCCGTTATTTATATAAATCAGTTTCTAACAAGACTGAGCCTTACTGGCTCGTAGGGTCTGCCTTCGCCCGAGTAGAACCTCGAGAACATCTCGTAGAACTCAAGTCTCAGAACCTGGATGCATACGAGCAGACACTCAAGAGCCGCCACAAGACCGTTTCCGAAAACGAGAATCGGAATATATGCGACGGTGCCCGCCGTGTTCGCAAGTGTGAACACAACCTGCATCATACCCGCGTGAACGAGTACGAACGCCGCGACTCTGAGGAACGACATTGTGTTGGTTACGTAGCTTAAAAGCACCTCGATGCTCTCGAAGATGTTTTCCGTGATGAATCCGCCCCAGCTCTCGGGCTTCCAGTTTTTGTCGCCGTTGACGAGCTTTTCAAGCGGTTCGCGGAAGAAGATAACCACAAACAGGATAACTATTGCGGAGACGTAGAGGGGAGTGAAGAGGTTTACGCCGAATGTTATCATCAGGAACATTCCGACCGCAATCATTCCGTAGAATAGGAATCCGCAGATTCCGCCTGTATCAAAGAGCGCGCGTCCCACGTTGCGCTGTCTCAGGGACGAGTAGACATTGAGACACATCGCGACAAGCAGAAGCGCTATGCCGATACCGACAGCCGACATCAGGATTGTTCCCGTGAATTTCGAGCTCATAACCTCGATAGGCTTTTCCCTGAGACCCAGAATTCCGATATGGAACCAGTCCATAGCGTGCTCGAAGCCGAACACATCGCCGTATATCACGCCGAAAACCATACCCGAAATACCGCAGGGGATAAGGATTTTTCCAATCGGCATATGTTTTATAAACCACATCAGAAGTCCCGCGAGAACCACGATAAAGCCGTGTCCCACATCACCGAACATAATTCCGAACAGCAGAACGTATGTGAACGCCACGAACGAGGTCGGGTCAATTTCCCTGTACCTCGGAACGCCGTACATCTGCGTGTAGAACTCGAACGGACGCGTAAGGAAACAGTTTTTGAGCTTGACGGGGGGAGAAAGCTTCAGCTCCTCGTTGCCGCCCGATACGTTAACCTCAACGCTCTCGATTTTCTCGAGCTTGCGTTTTAACTTTTCTGCGTCGCTCTCGGGAACCCAGCCAGTCAGACAGAAGCTGCCGTCCTTTTCCATAGCTCTCGTTTTGATTGTGAAGTACAGATTGTACTCCGCCGCCTTTGTATAGTATTTAAGAATCTTTCCTGAATTCTCGGCGGTGTACGAATCAAGCTTCTCGTTGATTTGCTCAAGCGATTTTTCAAGCTTTTCAAACTCGCCCTGAAGGCTCTTGTACCATTTTGACGGAGCTTCGTCCATTTCGCCGAAGCGGCTTTCCTCAAAGTAAAGTCGGGAGAAAATCCTCTCCGCCTTGTCGCTCTCGGTCTTGGGAACGAAGTAAACGCCCCAGATGTAGTTGTCCTCCTGAGAACAGGGAACAAACTCGATAAAGTCGGATTTGTACGCGTCGGTACCGAGCTTTTTGACGTTCTCCTTGGGGATACGTCCGAAAACAGCCTTGACGTATTCCATATCGAGGAGCTCCTCAAGGTTGCGGTCGAGGCTCACAAAGTGGCTTGTTTCCTCAATTCCGCGCTTGCACTCGTTGTATCTGCGCTGAATATCTCCGCGCTTCTTTGTGTAACCGTCGATTTTGGAGAGAAGCATCTTTGAGTAAGCGTCAATTTCCTCAAAGGTAGGCTTGAAATTCTTTTTGGTTCTGACATATTTCGGAGTGATGCCGAGAGCCGTCATTGCCGAGGAAATCCTCGTGACGGGCTCGGAGTACGGATTACCTGACGAAACTCTCGTAAAGCCCCTCGTGTTTGAGTAAAAGCTCTTTACGTCGTCGGGCTGGAAAACGCCCGATTTGCCGAGCACCAGAGTAACGGTGTCAAGTGAATCGACACGTCCGATAATGCTGAACGCCTTGATTTTTTCTACGCCCAAGTCAAATCACCTCCTTTGGTATTTGTAAAGTTCATTTTTAATATATAAGCAACGGCTCAATCTTTGTCCTGTCGACATTGTATCGCGCCGCTTCAATCAGAATAATCAGGTTGTGAAGCTCAACCTCACACAGAATGATGTACGACAGCATAACCGTCGCGGGGTTATCCGAGAAGTACATATTGTGCCAAGCCTTTTTGTGCTTGATTCTCAGCGGAAGCTCGCCCGTGTGGTTGTAGTCGGTCTTGGAAATCAGCTTTCCGTGCTTGGTTCTGAGCATTATCTTGTAGACCTCGTCGCTCGTTTCGGCGGTGAGCATTTCGCCCAACGCCTTGTCGCTGAGGCTTCCGAACGGAAGCAGAAACTTTGCGATAGTCTTATAATCAGCCTTATAATATTTCTTAAATCGAATTATACGTACAAAATTCTCGTAATCCATAACCGCGTCGAGCAAGTCCTCAAGCTCCGCCGACTCCGTCGAGCCCGTCTTGTCGACAATCTCGTAGAGGTCTCTGTAGAGCCCGATGTAAAGCTCATTTTCGATTTCGGTAATCGGAATTGACTCGCCGCTCTTGATTTGGTATTTGGAAAAAACCTTTTCGTAACGGGTGCCCTCAATCGCCGCGAGGAATTCCTCGTAGCTCTTGGCGTCCGCAAGCGTAGTCAGGTTAATCGAGGTTTTCTTTGCCATATGGGCAGGGAATACGAAGTGGAACGGCTGCTCGCGCCTGTCCTCGGTCGAGTTGAGCAGAGTCAGAAATCTTATCAGCTCGTTGACCTCGGTTTTGTGGGCGATGTAGTTTGAGAACTGTTCGCCGACGCTGAGCTCAAAGCGGACAAGCGAGTCGAACTGGTTGTTCATATACTGCTTGAGAAGATTCTCGAAAAGACCTCTGCGGATTCCGCGCTCGTTTGCCTCGCCGAACGCCTCGATGTAGTGTGTGTTCGATTTTAAGTATGTCATAACCTCGGCGACATTCGCGCAGTCGAGCAGGCTTTTGTAGTCCTTCTCGCGGAGCCGTTTGCCAAATTTAGCCTTAGCGCGCGTCAGCGCGGCATAGCTTGTGTCAGACATTGTAAAACCTCCAAAGCTTACCCGAGAGTTCTCTTGACGATTTCGTCAACCCACTTTTCGCGGTTTGCGCTGTATTTCTCATTCAGCTCGTCAAGAGCCTTCGCTCTCTGCTGTTCTTTCTTTTCGAACGCCTTTGCGGCTTCCTCTCTAAGCTTGCCGCTTTCGCTGCCTGCGCGCTTTTCGGCGTCGAGCATATACCTGTCGTATACTTCCTTCTTTTCGGCCTCAAGCTCGCGCGCGAGACGTTCCTTTTCCTTTTCGGTTTCGCGGCTTAGAAGCTTCGCCTGCTCATCGATATCGACGAGCTTTTTTATCATATCAGTCATTTTAAAGACCTCCGATGATTAGTTTTTGAGAGCCTGCAGGGGAGCAGGAAGTCTGCCGCCTCTGTTGATAAATACCGAGGGGTCGCCCTCACGAATCGGCATTACGGGACCCTTGCCGAGCAGACCGCCGAAGTTGAGCTCTTCGCCCGCCTTCTTGCCGATTGCGGGAATAAGCCTTACGGCGGTGGTCTTTGAGTTGACCATACCGATTGCCGCCTCGTCGGCGATAATCGCCGAAATCGTTTCGGGAGTGATGTCGCCCGGAACAACAATCATATCAAGACCTACGGAGCAGACCGCGGTCATACATTCAAGCTTGGTGATGTCGAGCGTGCCTCTCTTAGCCGCCGCAATCATTCCCGCGTCCTCGGAAACAGGGATAAACGCGCCCGAAAGTCCGCCGACGTGAGACGAAGCCATAACGCCGCCCTTCTTGACAGCGTCGTTGAGCAGAGCAAGCGCCGCGGTGGTACCGTGACAGCCGCAGCTCTCAAGTCCCATTTCCTCAAGAATATAGGCTACGCTGTCGCCGACAGCTGGAGTGGGAGCGAGGGAGAGGTCAACGATTCCGAACGGAACGCAGAGTCTCTTTGAAGCCTGCTGAGCCACAAGCTGACCCATACGGGTAATCTTGAACGCGGTTTTCTTGACCATATCCGCGATTTCGTCAACGGTTTTGCCTGCGCCGTTCTTTGCGAGCGCCGCTCTTACAACGCCCGGGCCCGAAACTCCTACGTTGATAACGCAGTCAGCTTCGCCGACGCCGTGGAACGCGCCTGCCATAAAGGGGTTGTCCTCGGGAGCGTTGCAGAATACAACGAGCTTAGCCGCGCCGATACAGTCGCGGTCGGCTGTTTTCTTGCTCGCTTCAAGCACGGTTGCGCCCATCATCTTTACCGCGTCCATATTAAGCCCTGCCTTTGTGGAGCCGATGTTTACGGACGAGCAGACCTTTTCGGTAACGGCGAGCGCCTCGGGGATACTCTCAATTAGCGCGTAATCGCCGGCCGAAAAGCCCTTCTGAACGAGAGCCGAGTAGCCGCCGATGAAGTTGACGCCGAGCGTATCCGCCGCCTTGTCGAGAGCCTTCGCGAATTTCACGACGTTTCTGCTCTGACAGGGAGCCGCAACCATTCCGATAGGGCTTACGGAAATTCTCTTGTTGATAATCGGAATACCGTATTCGCGCTCGATGTCCTCGCCTGTTTTTACGAGGTCCTGAGCGTAACGGCAAACCTTGTCGTATACCTTCGAGCTTGCCTTGTCGATGTCCTCGTCGATACAGTCGAGCAGCGAAATGCCCATTGTAATCGTACGAACGTCAAGGTGCTCGTTATCTATCATATTTATAGTTTCGAGTATGTCTTTGGTTTCCAGCATAGTAACTCCTTAAATCCTGTGCATACTGTTGAAGATGTCCTCGTGCATAACGTGGATTTTGGTGTTAGAGGCTTCTCCTACCTTTTCAAGCTTGTCTCTGAGAGCGTCAAAGCCCAGAGCGCTCTTGTCGATTTCCACGAGCATAATCATAGCGAACATATCCTGAAGCACGCTCTGAGTTACCTCGATGATGTTTACGTCGACCTCGGCGCAGGCTGTGGATACCTTTGCGAGTATTCCGACAGAGTCCTTGCCGATAACGGTGATAATTGCTTTCATCATTGTCCTCCTGTATAATCAAACATTCATAACATTATACTATAGATATATAGGATTTTTAATCTTAATCGGAAATATGATTGATTAAATAAAAAAACTGTGCTATATTTAAATCGGTGATTATATGAAAACTTTAGCAGATATCCATATTCATTCCGACAATTCCTTTGACGCCGAAAGCTCCGTGCGCGAGCTGTGTGAAAGCGCTCTTGAAAAGGGAATAGGTACCATAGCGATTACCGACCATATGGAAGCGCCCGAGATAAAGCTCGGCGACCGCAGTGTGTTCGGCAATATGCTCAAACAGATTTCAAAGTCCGTATCCGACGCTCAGACCTGTAAGGACGAGTTTGACGGAAGGCTCAGGGTCCTGCGCGGAATGGAGCTCGGCGAGCCTATGCACGAGCCGAAGCTCACCAAAAAGGCGATGGAGCTTTCGGACTTCGACTTTGTCCTCGCTTCTATCCATAACATCAGAGATACCGAGGATTTTTACTACCTCAAATACGACGAGAAGAACGTCCCGATTCTCCTTGAAAGGTACTTTGACGAGCTGCTCGAAACAGCCGAAAACGCCGATTTTGACAGCCTCGCTCATCTGACCTATCCGCTCAGATACATCGTCGAGAGAACGGACATCAAGCCCGATTTGGGCCCCTACGCCGAAACAATCGATAACATCTTCAAAACGCTCGTAAAGCGTGAAAAAGCGCTCGAAATCAACACTTCGGGACTGTTTAATCCGATAGGCGTTACGCTTCCCGATATCGATTTGATAAAGAGATTCAGAGAGCTCGGCGGAAAGTTTATAACCATCGGCTCCGACGCTCACAAGGCCGAGGACGTCGGCAGGGGAGTTGAAAAGGGACTTGAAGCCGCCAGACTATGCGGCTTTGAGCATTTCACAATATTTGAAAACCGTTTCCCGAAAATGGTCGAAATCTGGTATTAATGGTATTAATAATATAAAAAGGGCAGTGAAGCGGAAAGCTTCACTGCCTTTCGTTGTCGCACAAATTATAACACTTTAACAGAGTGAATTCAATGCTTTTGCGGTATGTTTTTCAAAACTGTCAGTTTAATCAGTTTTACAGCTTTGCCGCAAGATTTTTTATGTATTCTTTAAGCTGCTCCTTGGTTTCGGGGTGCTTGAGACCGATTTCGATGTTCGCTTCAAGAATACCGAACTTGTTGCCGATATCAAAGCGCTTGCCCTTCATTTCCACAGCCGTCATTCCGTCGCGCTGAGCGATGACCTTCATAGCGTCGGTGAGCTGGATTTCTCCGCCTGCGCCTGGAGCGGTATTCTCGAGAATATCGAAAATCTCGGGAGGCAGAACCACGCGGTCGGTGATAGAGTAGAGCGAGAGCACGTCCTCGGGACGCTGGGGCTTCTCGACCATATCGGTACACTTGAAAAGGTTGTCGCGAATCGGCTCGACCTTTAATGAACCGTACTTGTGAATTTCACTCTCCGCCACCTTTGTAACGCCCAGAACGCCGTTGCCGTACTCGCCGTAAGCGTCGATAAGCTGCTTGATTGCGGGTGTTTCGTCACAGTCGATAACTCCGTCGCCGAACATAACCGCGAAGGGCTCATCGCCGACAAAGGACTTCGCCTTGAGCACAGCGTGACCCAGACCCTTCATCTCCTTCTGTCTGATAAAGGTGATGTCCGCGAGGTTCGCGATATCCCTGACCTGAGCGAGCATATCGTCCTTGCCTGATTTCGCGAGCGCAGCCTCGAGCTCGGGTGAATAGTCAAAGTGGTCCTCCATAAGGTTTTTGCCGCGGTTTGTGATGATAAGAATGTCGGTGATTCCCGAAGCGACAGCCTCCTCAACAATATACTGGATTGTCGGCTTGTCAACAATGGGGAACATTTCCTTTGGCATATTTTTGGTCGCGGGGAGAACCCTTGTACCAAATCCTGCCGCGGGGATTATAGCTTTTCTGATTCTCATAATTTCCTCCAAAACTTCTTTATCAATAGCCGAATATGAACATCGGCACATAGTTTATAGCCACGTAAATCGCAAGCATACTGATTGCGAGAGCCGCGTTGACTCCGCCCTTGCTTTCGATTGCCTGTGAGGGGTTGCTCTCGGTCTCCTTGATTTTTCTGACCGAGCTTCTGCAGTGATTAAAATACCACCTGTTCGCGTTGATGCCGATGACGACCTGCATAACGATTCTCAGGATTGTGCAAAGTCCCATAATGATGAGCAGATTCCTAGAGCCCTCGCTGATTGAGTTGAACGCGACAAAGGCGTTCGTGTATGCCGCAAAGTAGCCCGTAGCTCCCGACGCGTTCTGAGTTGCCGTGAGCAGCTCGTTGTACGCGGGTGAATACTGAATGTAGGTCTCAACAATCATCAGAAGCAGCGAAACCGAGGTGAGCGCGGCTCCGAGCTTGTACATCTTTCTGTAGAGCAGATACCAGCCGCCGAGCAGAAATCCCGCCAGGCTGAACTTGCTTCTAGCGAAAACCTTGATTCGGCTGAATA
Source organism: uncultured Eubacteriales bacterium (assembly GCA_900315785.1). Lineage (GTDB taxonomy): Bacteria > Bacillota > Clostridia > Oscillospirales > Acutalibacteraceae > Ruminococcoides. Next base: position 6,630 of record ONAL01000017.1, on the reverse strand, counting down.
CTCTCATAAAGTACGGAGTGCTTGTGCCGACAAACTTCGACAGCTCGCCCGCCGTAACGCCGTCTCCCATATCCTCCTCGGGATTTACGCCGCCCATAGGGTCGAACGCCGACTGAAAGCCGAATGGGGAAGCGGTCTGACCTGTGTTCTGATATGTGTTCTGCTGTGCCGTGAAATTCAGCGGACAGCCGCATTTTGAACAGTAGAACGAATCCTTGGGGTTCTCGCTGCCGCATCTCGGACAAAGCATTACGTCCGACTTCGCCTCGGAGTGACTGCCGTACTCAAAGCCCTCTGAGTGCTGGTCCTCGTAGAAGCAGTGGTTTTCCTGTTCGTAGCAGGCTCTGTGGTGCGGAGTTCCGCATTCGGGGCATACTACAATATCGTCACCGTCCTTGAACTCAACGTCGCAGACGGGGCATTTTATTCCGTTAAAATCCATAAAATTTCTATAGCCTTTCCGCCCACTAGTGTTTTTTTAGATTCGATTAGCCTTGTCGTGGGCGGATAAGGCGTAAATGGAAATTTCAGTCATCTCCGGTGTATGGGTGCTGTTACCAAAATCGAATATTTTGACAGCACCTCAGCTCGTTGTCCCGCAGGGACAAACTGAGCGGACAATATCATTCGGGATAGTGTGAGCCCTCACACTATCCTCCGTTCGGATATATTTTTAATATTATAACATATCCGATATTCTATTGCAAGCTATTTACAATTTGCCGCTGTTTATGCTATAATATCGAAAAATCGGTAATGACGAGGTGACACATAATGGTTCAGTTTGAAGAACTGTTGCTCAGACTTGAGAGCTCAAAGGCTGACATTGACGATTTAGCCGACGCTCTCGGACTAAAGGCTATGATGTCAGAGATAGAGCAGCTCGAACTGAGAGCTACGGAACCGGGCTTCTGGGACGATGTCGAAAAGTCTCAGGCAGTGCTCCAGAAAACAGGAGCGCTCAAGGGCACCGTAGAGGAATATGAAAATCTGCAGTCGCACTACGACGACGCTCACGCTCTTATTGAGCTTGCCAATGAGGAAGAGGACGAGGGTCTCTACGACGAGGCTTTGTCCGAGGTTGAGGCTGTCGAGAGCGAGCTCTCGAAGCAGAAGCTCAAAACCCTTCTCACAGGCGAATATGACAAGAACAACGCTATTCTGACCTTCCACGCGGGCTCGGGCGGAACCGAGGCTCAGGACTGGGCGGAAATGCTTTTCAGAATGTACAACCGCTGGGCGGCTGACCACGACTTCAAGGTCAAGACCGTCGACTATCTCGACGGCGACGAAGCGGGTCTCAAATCCGCCGTTCTGCTCATTGAGGGCGAGAACGCCTACGGCTATCTCAAGAGCGAGGCGGGCGTTCACAGGCTTGTCCGCGTAAGCCCCTTTGACTCTCAGGGCAGACGTCACACAAGCTTTGCTTCCCTTGAGGTTATGCCCGAAATCAACGACGATATTCACGTTGAAATAAATCCCGAGGATATCAAAATGGACGTTTACCGCGCTTCGGGCGCAGGCGGTCAGAAGGTCAACAAGACCTCTTCTGCAGTTCGTCTTACTCATATCCCCACAGGTATCGTTGTAGCCAGCCAGGTTGAGCGAAGCCAGTACCAGAACCGCGACGTCGCGATGAAGATGCTCGCTTCAAAGCTTATGGAAATCAAGGAGAGGGAACACCTCGACAAAATCGAGGACATCAAGGGCGTCCAGAAGGAAATCACCTGGGGCTCCCAGATTCGTTCCTACGTCTTTATGCCTTACACAATGGTCAAGGACCACCGCACCTCCTTCGAGACAGGAAACATCGAGAAGGTAATGGACGGCGACCTCGACGGCTTCATCAACGCCTATCTCAAGGCGTTGAGCACGGGAACCTTAAACAACGGATAAAAAAATACCTCAGAGCTTCACGTCACAGTAGCTCTGAGGTTTCTTTATGTTTGTTATTACTTTTTGAGCTGTTCCTTGATTGCTGCGAGCAGCTCGTCGTAGGTTTCAAATGCGGGGAGCTCGGGATAATCAGCCTTGATTTTGTCCGTGCTCTTGAACAGGAAGCCTGCCTTGCTGTGGAGAATCATTCCGAGGTCGTTGTAGCTGTCGCCGCTCGCGATGATATCGTAGCCGATTGACTCGAGCGCCTTAACGGTAGCGTACTTCGACTTCTCAATTCTCATCTTGAAGCCCGTGATTTCACCGTCGTCGGCAACCTCAAGCGAGTTGCAGAAGATTGTCGGCCAGCCGAGCTTTTTCATAAGCGGGGAAGCGAACTGAGTGAAAGTATCGCTGAGAATCAGAACCTGACCGATTGAACGAAGCTCGTCGAGGAACTCCTTCGCACCGGGCAGCGGGTCGATTGTCGCGATAACGTCCTGAATTTCTTTGAGACCGAGACCGTGCTCCTTCAGAATACCGATTCTGTAGTTCATCAGCTTGTCGTAATCGGGCTCGTCGCGTGTAGTCTTTTTGAGCTCGGGAATGCCCGTAGCCTCAGCGAACGCAATCCAGATTTCGGGTACCAGAACACCCTCAAGGTCTAAGCAGGTTATGTACATAATAACGCCTTCTCTCATAAAATTACCGAATCATTATATCACTGTTTTTTTTATTCGTCAATCGGTTGGTTTTTCTGACGGCTTTTTCGAAGTTTTTTCTTGATTTCGGCAAGATTTATTTAAACAATCTGACCAAATCCCGACGGGATTTTTGTATTCTTTGCCCAAAACTCGGACGTGTATTCGTCCGAAAATCCCCTTCAAAGCCCCTTACGGGGATAAAATTCCCATAAGCTTGTCTGCATTGACGCGCCTTTTTGTATATATGTTAAAAAATAAACATCAGCTATTGAAATCACCCTTAAAAAGAGTTATACTAATTGCTGATAAGAATGTGAAATTACGTGAGTTTATGATTTTTTAAAGAAACGGAGTAATCTATATGAACACTTCTATTTTTGAAACCTACGAATCCGAGGTTCGTTCGTATTGCCGTCACTTTCCCACAGTTTTTACAAAGGCTGTCGGAGCCGACTTCTATGACGAGGACGGCAACAAATATATCGACTTCTTCTGCGGAGCAGGTGCCGTAAACTACGGTCACAACAACCCCGTAATCAAGAAGAAGCTCATCGAGTATCTCGAGTCCGACGGAATTATGCACGCTCTCGATATGTACACAGTGCCCAAGAGAGAGTTCATCGAGACCTTTGAGGAGAAAATCCTCAAGCCGCGCGGACTTAACTACAAGATTCAGTTCCCGGGTCCCACAGGCACAAACGCCAACGAGGCGGCTTTGAAGCTTGCCCGTAAGGTAAAGGGAAGAAGCAACGTGTTCGCGTTTATGGGCGCTTTCCACGGAATGACACTCGGCTCGCTCGCTCTTACAACCGATAAGGGCTCACGCAGAGGCGCAGGCGTTGCACTTGAGAATGTAACATTTATTCCCGCTCCTTATATGTTCCCCGAGCTCGACACAGTCGCTTATATGCAGCGTCTCATCGACGACGACCACAGCGGCGTTGAGAAGCCCGCGGCGCTCTTCCTCGAGACAGTTCAGGCTGAGGGCGGTATCAGAGTATTTGACCCCGAGTGGCTCAAGGCTGTAAGAGCCTTCTGCGACAAGAACGATATCCTTATGGTTGTCGACGACGTTCAGGTCGGCTGCTGCCGCAGCGGCAACTTCTTCTCGTTTGAGAGAGCAGGTATCGTTCCCGATATGGTAACAATGTCCAAGTCAATCGGCGGTTACGGACTTCCGCTCGCAATCACACTCCTCAAGCCCGAGCTCGACGTCTGGAAGCCGGGCGAGCATAACGGCACATTCCGCGGCAACCAGCTCGCGTTCGTCGCTGCTAAGGCAGGACTTGAGTATATGATTGACAACAAGGTTGACGAGCAGTCCAAGTCCAAGGGCGAAATCGTCAAGAAGTTCATCGAGGAGAAGATTCTTCCTCTCGACAGCCGTCTTGAGATGAGAGGTATCGGACTTATCTGGGGTATCGAGTTTGAGAATATCCCCGTTAAGGGTCTTGCCGATATGGTAATCGAGAAGTGCTTCGAGAACGGTCTTATCATCGAGGGCGCAGGCAGAAAGAATTCTGTCGTCAAGATTATGCCTCCGCTCGTAATCGGCGAGGACGAGCTCAGAGAGGGACTAGCAATCATTGAAAAGTCCGTCAAAGAGGAACTCGAGAAGATTAAATAATGTAAATGGTTGAGCCTTGCGAGACGAATCGCAGGGCTTATTTTGTCTTGACAAATACGTCTCTCTGTTATAGAATATTAAGGCGATATGCGCCAATAGCTCAGTAGGATAGAGCGTTCGCCTCCTAAGCGAAAGGTCGGGGGTTCGAATCCCTTTTGGCGCGCCAAGACGAAACAGCCCTTCGGGGCTGTTTTGTTTTGCAGCAAAAGGGATTCGAAAGGGCGTTAAGAAAATGTCCCGGTGGGACATTTTTAGCCCGTAGCGCAGATGAACGAATAGCTGTTCACACGGCGCAAAAAACGAGAAGGAACAATTCAAAAGATGAAACGGACTTTTGGCGCGCCACAATCGGATTCAAACTTGCCCTTTTTCATAAATCGATTATTATATTTAACGCTATCGGATTATTCTGTTGAATATCAGATATTTGTTGCGGTCATTATGCACAACAAGCGGGTGTTTAATTTGGTTAATTCGCAGAATAATATATGATTAACTCTAAAAGCCTTGTCTTTTAACGTCTGTATATTATAATGATGTAAATAGAACTGTTTTGTTTCAGCTAAAAAATAAGGAGATAGGAATTATGAAAAAATTGATATCATTTCTATTATCTATTACTGTATTAACGAGTGTTTTATTTTGCGGTGCAGTTACCGCGGAAGCGAAGAAGAGCGGGGATTTTGAGTATGATGTGCTCAGGGACGGCACGGCAGAGATAACCGCTTACCTTGGTAAAAACAACACAATTACAATTCCCGAAAAGCTCGACAAATACACGGTTACGAGCCTGGGGTGGAATTGGCTCGATGAAAAGACTGTCAGGGTGCTCAACGTGCCTGCAACAATTATTAAAATTGACGGCTATCCTTTTCCTGCGACACATGCTGTAAATATTGACGAGAACAACCCTAAGTTTAAATCAATCGGCGGAGTTGTTTTTAACAAGAGCGGCACAAAGCTTTTGAGGTTTCCGCCAAAGAAGCTTAGAAACTCCGTTTATACGGTTCCCGATGGGGTACAGACAATCGGCGATTCAGCTTTCTCTCATTCCGAGCTCAAAGGAGTAAATTTTTACGACAGCGTTACTAAGCTTGAGGAATGCGCGTTTTATAGTTGTGAGAAGCTTGAGTCGGTAATCATCCCTGAAAAGGTAGAGGTTTTGGAGTTGGAGTGCTTTGCCAATGACACAAATCTCAAGAGCGTAACATTTAACAAAAATCTTAAAACAATAAAGAAAAACTGTTTTAACTGGTGTGCTTCGCTCAAAAAGGTTGAGTTGCCCAAGGGCTTGGAGCGAATTGAGAACGAAGCCTTTGGAATGACCGCTATAAGCTCAATTGCTCTTCCGTCAACATTGAAACACCTGAGCGGCTTTAGCGGAACAAAAATAAAAAGCGTCAATGTTCCCGCGTCAGTGGAAACAATCGACGATCATTGCTTTGCCGACTGCGAATATTTAAAGACGGTTAGTCTGCATAACGGGTTAAAGAAAATCGGCGACTGCGCTTTCTTCTATTGCGATAGTCTCAAAAGTCTGAAAATCCCCTCAACCGTAACCAGTATCGAGGGGGACGCCTTTGTTGAAACCAGAATTACGGAGCTCGCTTTGCCTAGAAATCTGAAACATCTCGATAATTCAAAATCGGACTTTGGAGTTTTCCCTGATTCATTAAAAAAGCTCACAATATCAAAGAGCAATAAGTATTTCTCGACCAGAAACGGCTTGCTCTATAACAAAAAACTGACAAAATTCCTCTATTACCCAAACAGGCGCGGGTTGAAAAAGCTTGTGTTCCCGAAAACCGTTACCAGCATAAGGGGCAACGCTTTTTCAGGAGCAGATTTAAAAAAGGTTGTAGTCGGGGGTCGTATGAAGCGTGTCGGCAAATACGCTTTCGCGCATTCGGATATCGATATTGTTGTTTTCGGAAAAGGTTTGAGGATATTAGACAGCTATTCCTTCTATTTCGCTCAGGTCAGAAAAATTGTACTACCGAATACAGTAAAAAAGATTGAGAAGGCTGCTTGCAGAGCAAGCTCCCTGCGCGTAATAAACATTCCGAAAAGCGTAAGGTCAATCGGCGCTGAGGCTTTCTTCGGAGCGGATTTAGGCAAGGTTACAATCTATCCGACAGTCAAAACAATCGGAAAAGAAGCAATCGGAATACTCTACGGAGAATGCGGCATCAACGGCGGTGTTAATAAAAACACTATAATAAGATGCAAGCAAAACTCCGCGGCTTATAAATACGCGAAGAAGAATAAGATTAAGTATGAACTAATGTAAACCTCTTGGAACGCAAAAAACAAGGCACCCGAAAGGCAATATCATTAAGATAAGCCAAAGGGTGCAAATCAAAAAAAGACACACTTGCGAAAGCAGGTGTGTTTTTTCGTAAAAAAGCAAAACGAAAAGACCAA
>ONAL01000047.1 GCA_900315785.1 uncultured Eubacteriales bacterium | reverse complement strand
TGCTTTTTTATAAAAAAACACACCTGCTTTCCAGCAAGTGTGTTTTTCTTAAAAGCACCTTCGGCTTATCTTAATGATATTGTCCCGAAGGAGCCTTTTGAAATATTATCAGCCTCGAAGCCTTATGCCCATATTGCTTAAGTTTTCGATAACCTTGTCCATAACGTCCTGAACCTCGGCAGAGGAGAGAGTTCTCTCGTTTGAGCCGAACTCAAAGCGCACGGTAATGCTGTGGATTGTCTCGGTGTCGTAGGTGTCCACAATTCTTGTGCCCTTCATAATCTCGTCGGCAATTCCGTCCCAAGCTTCTCTGAGCTTTGAGAAAAGGTCGCCTGCTCTGAGCTCAAGGCTGAGATCGTATGTCATCGGCGGGAACTTTGAAGGCTCCGCATATCTGATTGACGCGTTCTCACAGGCGGAGAATTTCTGCATATCAACCTCAGCAAATACGATGTTTGCCTTCTTGTCAATCTTCTTGCCGACTTCGGGATGTGCGATTCCGATAACGCCCACAGCCTCGCCGTCAAGAGTGATTTCGTTTAAGTTAATCGGATGCTCGTAGCTGTGCGTCGGAGCAATAGGTGTGAAGCCGAGAGCCTTGTGCTTGAGGTCGTCGGTGATTGTCGCAAGAATGTCTCTGAGCTCAAAGTAAAGCGCCTTGACGTCTCTTGTCTTTGAGTAAAGAGTGATTGCGAGCAGCTTCTTTTCGTTTGCGAGTCCGTCGTCCTTGAGACCGTCAACAGCTCTGCCGATTTCAAAAATACCGTATTCGGGAGCGTAGCCGACGTTTGTTTTTACCTGACAAAGCTGTGTCGGAATCATCGAGCGTCTGATTGTCTCGATGTTGGGGTTTGTTGCGCCCGAAAGTCTGAGGTTCTCCTCAACGGGAATTCCGATATCCTTCTGCTCGTCTGCATACTGCCATACATAGGAGTGGAGCTCGTGAAGGTTATAGCGTTTTACGAGGATGTCCTTGATTTTCTCCTCGTCGCGTTTAACCGCGTCGGGTCTTACGGGGTAAAGGGGAGAACGTGTTGTGTGGATTTCGAAGTTGTCGTAGCCGTAAATTCTCGTGATTTCCTCGATGATGTCCGCCTTAATTGTGACGTCCTTTGTCGCTCTCCAGGACGGAACCTTAACGGTGAAGTAGTCGCCGACGAGCTCAACCTCAAAACCGAGAGAGGTGAGAGTGTTTACGATTGTGTCGTTTGAAATCTCGATACCTGTGTATCTGTCGACAAAAGTCTTGTCAAAGCTGAGTGTAACCGTGTCGTACTTGTAAGCGTATTCGTCGGTGAGTGAGGAAACAACCTCGACGTTCTCGTCATAAGCTTTGAGGAGCTTTACGAAACGCGCAATAGCGGGAACGGTGAGCTCGGGGTCAAGGGATTTTTCATAACGCTGTGAAGCGTCGGTACGGTGACCGAGACGAACGCTTGACTTTCTGATTGAAACCGAGTCAAAGGTAGCCGATTCGAGCGTAAGCGTTGTTGTGTCCTCGACAATCTCGGAGTCTAGACCGCCCATAATACCTGCGATTGCGACAGGTGTATCGCCGTTGCAAATCATCAGAGTGTTCTCGTCGATGTTTCTTTCAACTCCGTCAAGGGTTGTGAAGGTAAAGGGCTTTTCGAAGCGCTTTACGCGGATAGCTCCGACCTTTCTTGAATCGAAAGCGTGCATAGGCTGACCCATTTCGAGCATAAGGTAGTTTGTCAGGTCTGCGAGGAAGTTGATAGCGCGCATTCCGCAGTAGAACAGACGGATACGCATATTTACTGGGCTCTGAGCCCTCTTTATGTTTTCAAACTGTAAGCAGGAATAGCGGTGACAGAGGTTGTCCTCAATCTTCATATCAACCTGCGGAAGTGAGCTGTACTTGCTCAAATCATCGACATCGAGGGGCTTGAGAGGACGTCCTGCGAGAGAAGCAAACTCACGCGCGATTCCGTAGTGACCCCAGAGGTCGGGACGGTTTGTAAGCGACTTGTTGTCAACCTCAAAGATGATGTCGTCAATCTCGTAGATGTCCTTGAGGTCAGTGCCGTTCTTAACGTCATCGGTGATGTCCATAATTCCCGAGTTGTCGTCGCTTATGCCGATTTCAGCTTCGCTGCAGCACATACCGTTTGAGGTGTAGCCCGCAAGCTTTCTCGGTGTGATTTCGATTTCGCCGATTTTTGCGCCGACCTTTGCAAAGGCGGTTTTCATACCGACTCTGACGTTGGGAGCTCCGCAGACTACGTCGGTGAGCTCTGCTTCACCTGCGTCAACCTTGAGAAGGTGGAGCTTCTTGCTTTCGGGATGGTTCTCGATAGACTTAATCTCTGCGACAACAATTCCCGATAAATCCTTTCCTTTATAGAAAATCTCGTTCTCGACCTCGGCTGTGGAAAGTGAGAAGCGGTTGATAAGCTGTACCTTATCAAGTCCAGACAAATCCACGAAGTCGGAAATCCAATTCATTGATAAAAACATAATATTGTCCTTTCGTTAAACAGTCATTTATTCCTTATCGTCGTCCGTGAACTGAGCCAGAGCCTTGAGTCTGCCTGAGTTGAGGTCACGGATATCCTTGATGCCGTATTTCATCATAGCAAGACGTGTAAGTCCGAGACCGAACGCAAAGCCTGTGTACTCTTCGGGGTCAACTCCGCCTTCCTTGAGAACCTCGGGGTGAATCATACCGCAGGGGCAAAGCTCGAGCCAGCCGCTGTGGTTGCACGAAGGACAGCCGTCGCCGCCGCAGATAAGGCAGTTGATGTCAAGCTCAAAGCCTGGTTCAACGAAGGGGAAGAAGCCGGGTCTGAGTCTTACCTTGATATCCTTTCGGAATACCTCGGAAAGCATTGTCTTCATAAAGTAAATAAGGTTTGAAATGCTGATGTCCTTATCAACCATAACGCCTTCCATCTGGAAGAAGGTGTTCTCGTGGGTTGCGTCGGTAGCCTCATTTCGGAAGCAGCGTCCGGGGAAGATAGCCTTAATCGGTACGCCGTTTTCCTTGAGACCCTTGCCGTACTTCTTGATAATAGCGTTCTGAGCAGCCGAGGTCTGGGATTTGAGAAGCTGACCGTTCTCGAGATAGTAGGTGTCCTGCATATCTCTTGCGGGATGGTGCTTGGGGATGTTTACTGATTCGAAGCACTCATAGTCAGTTACGACCTCTGCGTAATCCTCAACGGTAAAGCCCATCGATTTGAAGATACTCTCGCACTGGCGCTGTACCAGCGTAATCGGATGATATGAGCCTCTGTCAAGGTCTGCGGGAGTTGTGATGTCGAACTGGGGCATAGCGGCGATTTCCGCTTCAATTTCGAGCTTCTTGAGCTCCTCTGTACGCTCCTCAATTCTCTTGGCGGCAAGCTGCTTGAGCTCGTTTACCTTTTTACCGAATTCCTTTCGACTTTCGCCCGAGAGTTCCTTCATTCCCTTTAAAAGCTCTGTTACGCAGCCTTTTTTGCCGAGATAAGCTACTCTGACTTTGTCGAGGTCAACGGTACTTTTGATTTTGCTCAGCTCGTCCTCAAGCTGAGCCCTAAGACTTGAAATCTTGTTGTCCATAATTACCTCCGTTGTATAATATTGATTGGTTACAAAAGAAAAAGTCCCTTCCGAAGAAGGGACGAATTACCAAAATAATCCGCGGTACCACCCTGGATTTTCGCAAAAAGCAAACACTTTCCTGACCTGTAACGGGGTCTGCCGTTGAAGCCTACTATGGTTCAGCCTCACCACTCGGAAGGGAACTTCACCGTCCGCTTATGTCGTCCGCTTTCAGCCGGGGATAATCCCGACGGACGCTCTCTTTACAAAAGCTCTGAACGGTTACTTTTCTTCGTCACCGTGTTATCTTTTGATATTCTATCATTTTGTCTCGGGTTTTGCAATAGTTTTGTTGAAATTTTTTTGAGTGTATGATAATATATCAATGTGTGTAAAACGCACTTGGAGGTTAATATGGATATTTTTATCGAACAGATTGTCAAAAGAAAGAGAACTCTCCGCGATAAGCTGATTTTTGTGCTGGTGATTGTGCTTACGATTTTCGTCCCCGCGACGGTGTTTATGCTTGCGCTCAATAACCTGATTCTGCATTACTTTGTAATTCTCGGCTTGTTCGCGTTTTTTATGGGTATCTGGCTTGTGTGGTTTGTCCGCTCACACCAGAATTCCGAGTACGAGTATCAGATGGTTCAGGATACGCTTGTTGTCAGCAAGATTATCGCAAAGCGCAAGCGCAAGGAGCTTCTGAAGCTCGATGTGCATAACATCGACAGGCTTGAAACATTTGATAAAATGGGCGATGTAAAGGTTGTCAAGGTTATTGAGGCAGCCGCTGATATGAACGACGAAAAGAATATCTACTGCGCTATCTTTTCAATTGCAGGCGGCGGCAAGAGAGCCTTGTTCTTTAACCCGAACGAGAAGGTTATGAACGCTATGAAGCCCTATCTCAAAAAGGAAATCGTGCTTGAGCTTTTCTATCACAGAGGAGTTAACAGATGAAATATCCCATAGATATAAATCTTGTCAGAGCGACGGTCAAGAAACGTAACCCCGAAGCCGATAAAAGGGATATCGGCACGCTGCTTTCCGTATGCGGAAGCTATAAAATGGCTGGAGCCGCAATCCTTTCGGCAAAAGCCGCTCTGCGTTCGGGCGTCGGACTCTTGAAGCTGGCGCTTCCCGACAGCATTTACCCGATTGTCGCGCCTGTTGTTCCCGAGTCGGTTTTTGTAACCTATAAGGACGAGCAGCTCGCTAAGGTCGATTTTCACAAGATTTCACAGTACGCAACCGCTTGTCTTATCGGCTGCGGTCTCTCCGTTACTTCGGGTACAAAGAACTTTGTCAGAAGAGCGGTCGCAGAGTGCGAGGTTCCGATTATTCTTGACGCGGACGCGCTGAATATCATTGCCGAAAACCCCGAGGTTTTGCTCGATAAAAAAGCAGACGTGATTATTACACCGCATATCAGAGAGTTTTCGCGCCTTTCGGGTCTGAATATTGAGACGGTTAAGGCAGACAGGGAAGAGGCGGCTTTGAGCTTCGCTGAGAAATACGGTGTTATCGTTGTGCTCAAGGGGCATAAGACAGTCGTCGCAGCTCCGAACGGAGAGGTCAGATATAATGAAGCTCTCGGCAACGCGGGAATGGCAACGGGCGGCAGCGGAGACGTGCTCGCGGGAGTTGTTGCAGCGCTCGCTTCTCAGGGCTTTGACTTGCTCTCAAGCGCCTGTTCGGGAGTGTATTTACACGCTCTTGCGGGCGATATCGCAAAACAAAAGTACGGAGAAATCTCTATGCTTCCGTCGGATATTGTAGAATGTCTGCCCGAGGCATTTAAGAAAATTTTTCCTTGAACTTTAACATCTGCTGTGTTATAATGACACAGTTATATGTTGAGCCGTCGCCAAGCGGTAAGGCACAGGACTTTGACTCCTGCATTCGTGGGTTCGAATCCCGCCGGCTCAGCCAACACAGAGGCACCCGATGGGTGCCTTTTGTGTTGCAAGAAGGCGGAATTCGAAAGGTATATTAACAGCAATTGTATTTCAAGATAAATGCGCTTTGCGAATTTCGAATTGTGAATTGATACAGGCTTGACATTCTATCTCATTAAGTATATAATAACCTCATAATTTAACAATGCTTATCAAGAGTGACTGAGGGGCAGGCCCTGTGACGTCCGGCAACCTACTTAAGGGTAAGGTGCCAATTCCTGCGGTATTTACCGAAAGATGAGTTATGACATTCACCGTTCGGCAAGAACGGTTATTTTTTTGCAGAGATTTAGAAAGGAAAGGTAATTTTATGGCAAAGTATTTATTTACATCAGAGTCCGTAACCGAGGGACATCCCGATAAGGTTTGTGACCAGATTTCCGACGCGGTTCTCGACGCGATTTTACAGCAGGACAAGAACGCTCATGTTGCGTGTGAGACAACCGCTACAACAGGTATGATTCACGTTATGGGTGAGATTTCCACCGAATGTTATGTGGATATCCCCGCAATCGTCCGAAAGGTTGTCAACGATATCGGCTACGATAACCCGGGCTGCGGCTTTAACGGCAGCACCTGCGCTGTGCTCACATCTATCGACGCTCAGAGTCCTGATATCGCTATGGGCGTTAACGAGAGCCTCGAGAAGCGCGACGGCGAGGACGACAACGACAACCAGATCGGCGCGGGAGACCAGGGTATGATGTTCGGCTATGCGTGCAACGAGACGCCCGAGCTTATGCCTCTTCCGATTTCGCTTGCTCATAAGCTTTCCAAAAAGCTTGCCGAGGTCAGAAAGAACGGCACTCTCAAATATCTCAGACCCGACGGCAAAACTCAGGTTACCGTCGAGTATGATGACGGCGTCGCTCAGCGCGTTGATACTGTCGTAGTTTCTACCCAGCACGACGAGACTGTAACGCTCCGTCAGATTCGCGAGGATATCATCAAGTATGTTATCGAGCCTGTCATTCCCGAGCAGTTCTATAAGGATACAAAGATTTTCGTCAATCCGACAGGTCGATTTGTAATCGGCGGTCCCGTCGGTGACGCAGGTCTTACAGGCAGAAAAATTATCGTCGATACCTACGGAGGATTTTCTCGTCACGGCGGCGGTGCGTTCAGCGGTAAGGACCCGACAAAGGTTGACCGCAGCGCGGCTTATTACAGCCGTTACATCGCGAAGAATATTGTCGCGGCAGAGCTTGCCGATAAATGTGAGGTTCAGCTCGCTTACGCAATCGGCGTTGCAAAGCCCGTTTCTGTAATGGTAGATACCTTCGGCACAGGCAAGGTCAGCGATGAGAAGCTCAGCGAAGCGGTCAGGAAGGTTTTTGACCCCCGTCCGCAGTCGATTATCCGTGAGCTTGATTTGAGAAACACCACATATCTTCCCGTTGCTTCTTACGGTCATATGGGCCGTGAGGACCTGGACGTTAAGTGGGAGAACACAGACAGAGTCAATGAGCTCTTGAGAGCAGTTTAATAAAAAGAAAGGCTTCCTTCGGGACAATATCATTTAGTTAAGGAACAAGACACTCATTAAAAAGTGGGTGCCTTGTTTTTTTGAAGATTTTTTAATTTTTTTGCGAAAAGACTTGACAAATAA
>ONAL01000048.1 GCA_900315785.1 uncultured Eubacteriales bacterium | reverse complement strand
CTTGTGGAGATTGTGTAAGCCGAGCTACACTTTTTGAGTTGTACTCGCTGTAATCGTTGAAACAAGAATCCCACGGCTTTAGCCGTGTGGAGTGTCAATCTCTCATATTTCCCCTATCGCCGTCATACTCTGTAACGGTGATTTATATGAAATGCTTTGTACTTACCAAAAAGAATCTGCTCGTTATCGGGCTTTGCGTTCTGCTCGCCGTGACGACAGCTTCAATCGGGATAACCTCGGCGACGAGGGCGGTTTCCGCCGCGACCACTCAGCGCAAAATCCCGATTTACTGCGTGGAGACGGACAAGAAGGAGTGCGCGATTTCGTTTGACGCTGCCTGGGGCAACGAACAGACCGACACTCTGCTCGACATTCTGGACGAGAACGACGTCAAGACGACGTTCTTCCTCGTCGGTGACTGGGCGGAAAAATACCCCGAATCGGTCAAGAAGATTGCGAAAAAGGGACACGACGTGGGAAATCACAGCTCAACTCACCCGTATATGACACAGCTTCCCGTATCGAAAATGAAAACCGAGCTCAGAGAATGCAACAAGAAAATCAAGGAGCTCACGGGCAAGTGCCCTACCCTTTTCAGGCCGCCGTACGGCGACTACAACAACGACGTGGTCGACGCGGTAAACGGCGAGAATATGTACTGCGTACAGTGGAGCATTGACAGCCTTGACTGGAAGGACCCGACGCCCGAGCAGATTGTACAGAACTGCGTGCGCAACCTCGACAACGGCTCGATAATCCTGCTCCATAACGGCGCAAAAAATACCCCCGAGGCTCTGCCTATGGTGATTGAGGCGATAAAGTCCAAGGGGTTCAAGCTCGTGCCAATCTCAAAGCTTTTGCCGAAGGGCAAGTACACAACGGATGTTCAGGGCAAGCTTCACCTTTGCGACAATTCGTAATTCGCAATTCGAAATGCGCAATTAATCTATTGACAACGTTTGATTTATCATTTATAATGAGAGTGTAGAGAAACAGCATGAGCTGTTTCCGCTCAAATCATTGGGTTAAAAACTATCAACCGTCCTGTTGTGCGAGAACAGGGCGGTTATTTCTTTACAGATATCACTATAAAAAAAGTGAAAATAACAATAATTGCTATGTAATCCATAATCTTTATATTTCCGCACAAAAAAAAGGCTGACCGATCGGTCAGCCTTAAATTATAGATTTATCAGAATACGATTACAGGCATTCCGACATAACCCTTTGCGTAAATCTGAGCCATCTTATCAAGAGGTGTGTTTACACAGCCGTGGGAGCCGTCGCCCTTGTAAATCTCGCCGCCGTAAGCTCCGCGCCATGTGCTGTCGTGGATACCCTGACCGTCGCCTGTGAAGCCGAGCCAGTAGTTAACCGTAACATCCCATGAAGAGCCGCCGTAGGAGCCCTTGAGCTGGCTGGGAGACTGCTTGCTCATAACGTGGTGATAACCTGGAGTTGTGGCAAGCGCGCCGTAGTTACCTGTTACAACGGGAGTTGAAAGGTAGAACTTGTTGTTGACATACATAATCAGTGTCTGAGCCTCGGTGCAAACCTCAACCCATGTGCCCGAAGGCTTGTTGCCGTAGGCTGTGGCGTTGATTGTAACCTTTGTTTTACGGGAATTGCCGTAAACTCTGGAACCGCCGACAACTCTGAACGAGCAGACCTCAAACTTGTAGGTCTGACCGGGTGTGAGCTTGGAAGAAATGAAGCTCGGGCTCGCAACAGTTGCGAGAGCCTTGTAGGAGCCGTCCTTCTTCTGAACTCTGACCTCATAGCCCGAAGCGCCGCTTACACCGCCCCAGGTGAGGATAGCGTGACCGAGAGCAGACTTTGACTGAATGCCCGAGATAGCGCTTGAAGCCGTTGCAGCCTCAACATACTTGAACGGGCTGAAATATGTCTTGCCGCCGTACTTGCGCAGAGCGCGTACAGCGTATGTATAATCAGTGCTGGGAGAAACGTTCTTGTCTGTGTATTCAGTGCTCTTGAGAGCCTTGACGAGCGAGAATGAGGAACCGCCCGATTTTCTGTAAAGCTGATACTGAGAAGCTCTTGCGACTTTATCCCAGTCAAGGCTGACCGAGCCCGAGGTTGCGCTCTTTACGCTGAAATCGTCGGGAGCGGAAATCTTGGTGATTGTCTGAGCAACCGTACCGCCGTTTACTCGCGAAACGCCTGCGCGTGTTCTCTTGGCGACAACCTTGTACTTGTAAACAGTACCGTTTGTGAGCTTTGTATCAGTGAACGCATCTCTTACGCCCTTGAAGGTCTTGATGAGCTTGAACTTGCCGTTCTCGGCAGCTCTGAAAACGAGGTAGTTGGTAGCAAGCTGAACCTTTGTCCACTTTACCTTGACGGAAGTCTCGGTTCTGTCGGAAAGCTTAACCTTCTTGATTTCGGCGGGACGTGTGAGAGCGAATGTCGAAGAGGCAGTGCTCTTTTTGACATATCCCTTGCCCTCGCGTACTGCAACGATTCTGTACTTGTAGATTCTGCCGGGGATGAGGTCATACTCGGGAATCTTGAGCACGGAAGCGTCAAAGCTCTTGTACTCCTTGAAGGCGGTTGTCTTGCCCTTATTGTTCTCTACCGAACGGTAGATGATGTACTTTGTAGCATACTTGCTCTTGCTCCAGCTGAGTCGAAGGCTCTTGTCCTTTACGTTGTCAGCCTTGAAGTTTGTTACTCTCTCGGGAGTGTAAACAACGGGAGCGGGCTCTGTGGTAGCGGGCTCGGTCGTCGAGGGCTGTGTGGTAGCAGGCTCGGTTGTCGCGGGCTCCGTTGTGACAGGCTCTGATTCGGCTGTGTCTGCAAGTGACACGCCTGCGCCGCTCTGCTCGTAAGCTTCGTCAGCGGCAAAAGCCGTAAGGCTCATGGGAAGCGCCGCCGTAACCATAAGCACGGCAAGAATCACTGCGATGAATTTTTTCATAAAATCACTTCTCTCTTGCATAATATGAATTTTGATATTTGTCTACAAGGTGTATTTTACTACTGTTAATGGGGTTTTGCAAGTGATTTTCAGGAGATTTTTTATTTTTATCAAAGTGTACAAAAAGCTGATTTTTGAGCGGAATTTTCTTCCTTTTTTTGTGTCGGATTTTGCCTTGGTTGGGAAAAATAACCAAAAAAACCGCCGTTTTAAAACAACGTTTTAGAACAGCGGTTGTTAATTTTTTCGGGGATAAAAATCTCAGTCGGTTTCGAGCAGATTCCACGAGAGCGATTCGGGGAAAGCTATCCTCCAGTAAGCCTCGTTGTGGGCGGCTTTTTCCTCGGTCGAGAGCTTAATCCTCTGATATCCGAGGTTTTTGAGGCGGTTGTACATCGAGATACACGACGGATAGAGGTTGTTCTCGAAATCGCCGTTGCCGTTGTAGAGGTAGAGCTTCGGGGTGTTCTCCGAGGTGAAGTCAAACTTTGAGAGGTAGCTGCTCCAGACGCTGTCGCCGAAGAGCAGAAACGCGGGAGAAAGCGCGCCTATCATCGAGAACCTGTCGGAGTTTTCAAGTCCGATATAGAATGCCTCGAGACCGCCCGAGCTTGAGCCCGCAATCATATTGTCGGCGGGATGACGCGAGGAATTGTAATTCTTCTGAACATACGGCATAACCGTGTTGACGACGAAGTCCGAGAACTCTATGCCCGTGCCGTTTGAGAACTCGCTTCTGTAGCTCGGGACTACCTCGCCTATATCGGGTGTGAGCTCGCTGTCGCGCCTGCTGTTGCCGTTGTCGATTCCGACAATGATAACGCCGCGGCCGCCGTTTGACATCATCGACTCAACCGCGTCGGTCACTTCCCAGCCGCCGTGCGAATCCTGATGGTCGCCGTCAAAGAGGTTCTGACCGTCCATAATGTACACGGTTCTGAACTTCTCGCCTGTTTTGTGATAGTCCGAGGGAGTCCAGACCCAGATTTTCTTGTTGTAGCCGCTCGGATAAGGCAGCGTGAGGGTCTTGATTGTGCCCGTGTCCGCGCCCGTGTAAGCGTAGGTTCCGACGAGCATTGACTTGCTGCTTGAGCTGTCAGAGATATAGAAGCCCGAGCTCGCGCGGTTCAGCGGAATGTTGACCGTCTGGCTGGTGCCGTCGGTAAAGATAATTCTGTCATACAAATCGATGTTGACGGAGCTCGTAAAAACCTTTTCGCCGCCGTCGTTGTATGAGAAATTCGTAATCTGTCTGCCCGGCCAGGCTCTTTCCGAGCTGTCGGTCGAGCTGTTAAAGAGGTAGAAGTATACCTTTGACCAGTTGAGGTTGTTGGAAAAGGCTACGGTTATGTTCGAGCCGACAGAGCGCGTAACCGCTCTTTCCACAGGTGAATCCTTCATTTTGGCAAGTGTCATCTGAATCTCGGTTACGTCCAAGATATTCACGCTCCCGTCGAGGTTATAGTCAGCAAGGCGCAGCTGTTCGCTGTCGAAGCTCTCCAGAAAAATCTTCTGGCGCTGAATCAGATTGGCGTCGTCGATTGTGACGAAGCCGTCGCGGTTTACGTCGCCGTTGTCAAACGTCCCCTTTGAGTGGGAAAACGCCGAAAAAGACGACAAGAGCATAGCAAGAACAACAATGAATGGCAGAATCCTTTTCACAAGCTCACCCCCAAGGCAAGATTATTTTGTATTTTCAACAGTAAGCCTGACAGCCGCCTTGAGCCTGTCAAGGTGGGTTGTGCCTGGCGGAAAGGAGCGCAGCTCCAGCTTTTTAGGCTTGATATTGCTCGCGCCGGGCAGCGTATGCATACGCATATTTACGTCCTGCTCCTTAACGAGAGTGAAGAGGTCGGCTATGGTTTTAGCCTTGTCTATCGCCTGTAACAGCTCATCTTTTGACATTTTCTTAGCCATAGCTCCCTCCTTGTCCTAAAAATTACACATTTTCTTAGTTTATCATTATAACCCAAAAGACCGATTTAATCAAGTTTATATTTCAGTTTTCTTTACTTCGGACAGAAAATATGGTAAGATTCAGTCGGGACGTGATATTATGAAAAAGGCTATAGCATTGATTATTACTGCGGTTTTGCTGCTTTCGCTCTGCTCCTGTTCGGACAAGCCCGAGCAGAAAAAATCTTCCGAGACAAAGGCGGCCGAGACGACCGCACCCGAAACGACAACCGAAGCAAAGAAGGTCGAAACCCTCAACGGAATTGACGTTTCCGCGTACAGCGGCGACATCGACTGGTCAGGCGTAAAGACGGACTTTGTTATGGTAAGGCTCGGCGGCAGAGGCTACGGCGACAGCGGAACGCTCTACGCGGACGACAACGCGGCTGAGAACCTCAGAAACGCCAAGGCGAACGGTATCAGAATCGGCGCGTACTTCTACAGTCAGGCGATAAACGAGGACGAAGCGAGAGAGGAAGCCGACTACGCGCTCGGGCTGCTCGGCGATATCAAGCTCGACCTGTACCTCGCGTATGACTTTGAGTACATAAAGGACGACGACGCGAGAACCGACAAAATCACAGTTCAACAGCGAAAGAAAATCACCGACGCGTTCTGCGGAAGAATCGCCGAAAACGGCGTTGAGCCTATGGTCTACGGCTACGCCGAGGATTTTGAAAAGGGCTTTGACACGGGCTATCCAATCTGGCTTGCCGACTATGAGGGCAAGTCGGACGTTAAGTACACAATGCTCCAGACCTCGAACGAGGGAAAGGTTGACGGTATCGAGGGCAGCGTGGACACCGATATTTTAAGAATTGAGAACTAAGGATATAGGATGCAGTGTTCGGGAATCTTGTCCCTGAATCCTACATCCTACATCTTTTATTATTTGAACATATACTGCGCCGTATCGACTATCTGCCCCATTGTGCCGAACACCTTGCGGGCTTTTTTCTTTATCTTCGGCTTCTTGTCAATCATCGTTTTTCCGACGGCTCCGACCGCCACTCCCGCGAGCATTCCGCCCGCTACGCCCTTGATAAGGGTCTTTGCTCCTTTTGCCATTTTCATCACCTCACTTGCAAAATTTATTATTTCCGTTTACAATATGTTTAGAGGTGATAAGATTTGGCAACACTGAACATTGTGCTGGTAGAGCCCGAAATCCCCGCGAACACAGGCAACATCGCCCGAACCTGCGCGGCGACGGGAGCAAGACTCCATCTCGTTAAGCCGTTCGGTTTTTCGCTTGACGACAAGCACTTAAAGCGCGCGGGGCTCGATTACTGGCATTTGCTCGATATTTCCTACTATGATAGTATTGACGATTTTTTTGAAAAAAACAAGGGCGGAAAATTTTTCTATTTTACAACGAAGGCGCTCAACCGCCACACCGACGCCGAGTACAGCGACGGCTGTTACCTTGTGTTCGGCAAGGAGACGCGCGGTCTGCCCGAAAGTCTGCTTGTAAAGAACAGGGAGAGATGTGTGCGAATCCCGATGATTGAAGAGGCGCGGAGCCTGAACCTCTCGAACTCGGTGGCAATCGCCGCGTACGAGGTGCTCCGACAGTGGGATTACCCCGAGCTTCTCACCCACGGCGAGCTTCACAGACATAAATGGAGCGATTAAAAAAGACGGCATAAAGCCCAATATCATTAAGATAAGCCAAAGGGTGCAAATCAAAAAAAGACACACTTGCGAAAGCAGGTGTGTTTTTTCGTAAAAAAGCAAAACGAAAAGACCAA
>ONAL01000050.1 GCA_900315785.1 uncultured Eubacteriales bacterium | reverse complement strand
TTTACTTTTGTTTTGATAATCACAACGTCCTCGCCCGAAGCGTCCTTGTCCTCGAACATACTGCCGTAGGTGAGCGCCTTCTGGTCGGATTCGCGGTCGCTGTTCTTCTTGACCTTGTTGTCGGGGAAGATTGTATAGAGCACCTTGAGGATAATCGGAGCAAGCAGTGAGCTGACGATTATCAGCGGAACGACGGCGAAGTTCATTGACTTCTCTATGATTCCCGCCGTGATACCCTTATCGGCTACGATGAGCGCAACCTCGCCGCGCGTCATCATTCCGACGCCGATTTTGAGCGAATCGGACTTGCTGAATCGGCAGAGCTTAGCCATACCGCCGCAGCCGACAACCTTGGCGATAAGCGCCGCGGCAGTCAGAGCGAGCACAAACAGAATAATTGACGGCTCTATGCCCTTCAGATTTGATTTCAGACCGACGCTCGCGAAGAACACGGGACCGAAGAACATATAGAGACAGACGTCGATTTTCTCCTCGATATAAGCCGCGCTTTTGAGCTGGCAGAAGATAATTCCCGCCGCGTACGCGCCTGTAATCTCGGCAATTCCGAAGTAGGTTTCGGCGGCGTACGAAAGCAAAAAGCAGAAGCCCATAGCGAAAATCGGGATTGTTCTTGTATGGGGACGGCGATTCTCGAGCCACTTGAAGGCACGGTAAATCACAAATCCCAAGCCGATTGCGAGCGCGAAGAACAGGACAACCTTGAGGCAGATTATGCCGATGCTGTCGCCGCCGCCCTTTCCCTTATCGTCCGCAAGCGAAATAACAAACGTGAGCACGATTATGCCGATGATATCGTCGATAATCGCCGCGCTGAGTATCGTGTTGCCGACCTTGGTCCGCAGATATCCGAGTTCCTTGAGCGCCTGAACGGTGATACTGACGGACGTCGCCGCGAGCACCGTTCCCATAACGAGAGCCTCAAAAAAGCGGTGTCCGTTGTCAAAGCCGAACAGCCAATAAACGCCCGTACCTGCCGCAAGCGGAACAAAAACGCCCGCCAAAGCGACTAGGAACGCTATCGGTCCGACCTTTAAGAGCTCCTTCAAATCGGTACCGAGACCCGCCGAGAACATCAGCATAATAACGCCGATTTCCGCGATTGAACGTATCGACAGTCCGTAGGACGGAGAGCTGATATCAATCAGATTAAACACGCAGGGACCGAGCAAAAGTCCCGCTACAATTTGTCCCACAACCTGAGGCATCTGGAGCTTCCGCGCAACCAGACCGAGGAACTTGGCGAGACAAAACACCAGTCCGAGCGGCAGGAGAATTTGGAAAAGCTCCACCTTGTTTATGTAGGACGCTATTTTTGATAAGTCCATAATAATCACCGTCGGCTATTATACACCTTTATTCCCCATTTTTCAAGCAAAAGAGCTTGGCGAAACCGCCAAGCTCTGTCTGTTATTGAGTTATTTAGTTACTTTTCCCTGGAAGAGCGTTACGTCCGAGGGGTCGGTGATGATAAATCCGAACTCGCTGTTGAGCTTGAAATCGTGGTAGTAAACATTGTGGTCGGGCATTACGGAATTCGCCTTGCTCGCGATAACCGTAACCGCGGCTCCCTCGATTCCCTGCTTGCTCACGTCAACGACAACCTTGTGCTTAATCTCCGACACGCAAAGCGCCTTGTCGGTAAGCGGTGAGTAGTAGTTCGTGAACGCGTTGCCGAGCTCGCCGTTCGCCAAAAGGATATCCTTGAGCGGAGTTTCGCTGTCAATCTTGAAGCTCGGGAAGATACAGCGCGTAAGGTGCTCGCCGCCCTTGCTGTCCCAGGTCTTGAAGTCCCGTGTCATATTTATATTCTGGAGATTGTCAGCCGACATCGCCTGCTCGAGCGTGAAGCCGTCCTTGGGAAGAATGAACTTCGCCTTGTAGCCCTGGCTTGTGGTAGCGTAGAAGAAGTAGGAGCAGTCGGTCTCCTGAACCTGACCCTGAATGTATTTGCCGATGAGGAACTCACGGCTCTGCGCGCCGTTTTTGGTTGTGAAGGTGTCGGTCTTTGTCGCGAGACCTTCGCTCTCCAAATCCCAGACGTCCTTGAAATAGAGCGTGTTGACAAGCGCAAAGAGAGTTGCCGCGTCGAGCTGGAAATCCTTGTCGATAAGACCGTTGGTCTGGTGCTTGACGTACTTGCGGATAGCGTCGTTCGCGCCCCGGTTGTTGTCATAGAACGGGGTTTTGAACGCCTGACAGTACATATCCTTGGCGAGAGCCTCGAGCGGTTCCTCGTTAAACTGTTCACGGCTGTCGAGCCAGATTGAGTTGGTAAGGTCAAGACGGCTGACCGTCTTGCCGCCAAAGGTCTGATACTTGTTGACAAGGCTTGCGTAAAGCTCGCCTGTGCGCTTGAGGTCGGCGTCGTTCATTTCGGTAAGGGATTTGATATCGTCCTTGACACCGTCATCGCCTACGGAATAGAGCAGAGCAAAGGCAAGGTAAACGCTGACGGGAGACATAACATAGTTGCCTTCTACGTCCTTTGCGGACATCTGATAGAGCTTGTTTGAGAACTTTGAGAGCTTTGAGAGGAAGGCACTGTCGGTCATCGCCTTTGTCTTGGTTCCGTCAATTTCGGGCGGATTGTTGAGCGGCGTCGCGTTGCTGTCAGAGAACGGCTCCGTAACAGGCTCGGTGGGTTCTTCGGGAAATACGATTGTTGAGCTTTGTTTCCTTGCGTCCTTAACCGTGACCTTGAAGGTCATATTTTTTCTGACCGTGTGCTTTTTGTGGGTAAACTTTACCGCTACGGTGATTTTTGCCGTGCCCTTTTTCCTGGCTGTGACCTTGCCGTTCTTGTTGACGGCGGCAATCTTGGAATTTGAGCTCCTGTACGTAACCTTTTTGATTGAAACGCCCTTGAGCTTGCTGACCTTGATGGTCGTTGTACCGCGGACGGTCTTGCCGTTTTTCTTGGTGAGCTTGAGCGTCGCCGACGACTTTTTCAGGCTGACGCGCCTTGTCGCCGCTGCCGCCGACAGCGGAAGCGCAGTGAAAACAGACGCGACCATTATCGCGGAAATCAGAATACAGATAAACTTTTTCATAACAAATCCCCCTTTATTTCGAAGCTGTCGCCTGTGGAGATATATCGCAGGCGCTTCACATGTTTTTTCAAAAATCCGAACTGCGCTTCGCCCGTACAGTGACAGGTAAAGAAGCTTGTTTCGGTATTGCTGAGCCGCTCGGCTTTTTCGGCGAGAGCCTCGTCAAGCTCCATTTTCATAAAATGAAATCCGCCGACAAGCGCGTCGGGCTTAAACGCAGCCGTTATGCCCGAGATTCCTCGGTGAGAACAGCCGCTGATGAGCGTTTTTGTGCCGTTTTCGACGATTTTGAGGTACTGCTCGTGGATAAAATCGTCCGCAGCCTTTTCCCCGTTCTTTATCATCGTCAGCCCGCCGTCGTCCTCGGGCTCGGGAGTAACGGACGCGGGATAGAGCGTGAGACCGTCGCCGAGGTCAAGCTCTCCGTCGGTCAGAACAAGCCTGTCGCAATCCAGAAGCGAAAGGTCGAGACCTATGTACCTGTCGCCGTTATAATGCGGCTCGAACGCGTGACGGCTGAGATAAACGGGAGCCGTTTTGTTGAGCTCCAGAAACCTTTTCAGGCCGCCGCCGTGGTCGTAGTGACCGTGCGAAATCACTGCGGTATCAACCAGAGAGAGGTCAATCCCGAGCCTTTCGGCGTTTTCGGAGAAAAGCGGGCTCTGACCCGTATCAAAGAGAATCTTCCTGCCGTTCGCCTCGATGTAAAGGCTTAGGCCGTGCTCCGAGGGCAAGCCGCAGAGGGATGTATCCTCGGTCAAAACCGTAATTTTCACGCTTCTCTCTCCTTTCAGATCCATTATATCAAACGCTATGGCGTTTGTCCAGTAGACAAAGAAAGAGCCGTGCACATACACGGCTCCGAAATCAACGGCTTTTTATTCTGTTTGCGATTTCCTTTGTGCTGCCGAGGTGCTTGCCAGCTTCAAGGATTTTTGAAGCGGAAATCTCGGAGCACACATAACAGCGCGAGAACTCGCCGAGCAAGTCGGTCTCGGCTCCCGAAAAGCTGTCGGTCAAAAGATAATATCTGCCGTCAAAGAGCCAGAGCTCGCTGTCGGGGAGTCTGTCAGAGACGGACGAGAACGCCGACAGCAGCGCCTCGGCGTCGTCAAAGATACAACAGAGCATACGCTTTGAGCGCTTTATCCGATAAACTCTGCGTTTCTTTTCCTTGAGCGTCAGGAGAATCAGACAGCCGTTCTTGTGCGGCAGAGCTTCCACAAACATCTTTTTATTCTTTGCGCTTACGCCTGTTTTTGAGCACGCAAGGCTCAGAAGCCGCGTGAGAATCCGCCGCGAGTGCGGGTCGCTGAAGCTCAGCGAGCTGTATTCAAGCGCAAAATCCTTCATATCGCTGTTCTTGAGTAATATCATAACCTTGCCCGAGTCAATCTGTTCAATCGTCATACCAACCACCATATACATAATATGATTGGACAAAGGACTTTGCAAGTAATTATTTTTGGAAACTAAAATCTTCCAATTTTCTGTTGATAACGCAACCCTTATGTGGTATTATTGAATTAGATTTGATTAAGGAGTTGATAGTATGCCTAAATGGTTAAAGGACGCCGTGTTTTATGAGATTTATCCCCAAAGCTTTTATGACAGCAACGGCGACGGTATCGGCGATATAAACGGAATAATCGAGAAGCTCGATTATGTAAAGAATCTGGGATGTAACGCCATCTGGCTGAACCCTGTTTACGATTCACCGTTCAAGGACGCGGGCTATGATGTCCGCAACTACAAGAAGGTAGCGCCGAGATACGGCACAAACGCCGACCTTGTAAACCTTCTCAACGCGGCTCACAAAAAGAAAATCCGCATTATTCTTGACCTTGTACCCGGGCATACGTCCGACACTCATCCTTGGTTCAAGCAGTCAAGACAGGCTAAGGAAAACAAGTTTACCAACCGATATATCTTTACCGACAACGTATGGAACGCGCCGCCCGAATACAGGCTTATGTGCGGACTTTGCGAGCGTGACGGCAACTATATGGTGAATTATTTCAGCTCACAGCCCGCTCTGAACTACGGCTTTGCCGAAATCACTCACCCCGAATGGCAGCTTCCGATGGACCATCCCGACTGCCAGGCTACCGTTGAGGCGCTCAAGGAGATTATGCGCTTCTGGCTTGACCAGGGAGCCGACGGCTTCCGCGTGGATATGGCTGACTCGCTCGTGAAGAACGACGATACCAAGCTCCCCACGGCGACAATCTGGGCTGATATCAGAAAGATGCTCGACGAGGAATACCCCGACGCGGCGCTCATCAGCGAATGGTGCAATCCGCCCGTCGCGGTCAACAAGGCAGGCTTCCATTCCGACTTCTACCTTGACCACATCGGCAACGGCTACAACGCGCTTTTCCGCGCAGGCAACTGGGGCGACAAGGCATTCTTCAACAAAAACGGCGAGGGCAACATCCGTGCCTTCACCGACGAATATGTAAAGGGCTACGAGGAAACCAAGGACAACGGCTACATCAGCTTTATCACCTGTAACCACGACACGCCCAGACTTACCGCTTATCTCGACGAGGAGGCAATCAAGATTGCGTACGCGACAATCTTCACGCTCCCGGGCGTTCCGTTCCTCTACTACGGCGACGAAATCGGTATGCGCTATCTCAAGGGTCTGACGAGCGTTGAGGGCGGCTACAGCCGCACAGGCTCGCGTTCGCCGATGCAGTGGTGCAAGGGCAAGAACTTCGGCTTCTCCGAGAGCGACTCTACATACATTCCCGTCGACCCCGACGAGAACGCTCCCACGGTCGAAAACCAGCGCCGCAAGAAGGGCAGCATTCTGAAGGTCGTCAAGGACGTCATCAAGCTGAGGAAAAAGTATCCTGAGCTCGGCAGCGAGGGCGATTTTGAGGTGCTCTACGCTGAGGAGAACTCCTTCCCCTTCGTTTACAAGAGAGGAAAGTTTGTTATCCTTGTCAATCCGCTCGACCGTCTCTGCGACGTCCGCTTTGACTTTGAAATCAAGAGCGAGCTCTACAAGCTCGGCGAATACGTCCAGTCCTGGGAAAAGATGACGTTAAGCCCCCAGAGCTTTGTAATCGTAGAGGTTTAATAATCGAGTAGGGGGAGTTTATGAGCTCCCCCTCTCTCACCACCGTACGTGCCGTTCGGCATACGGCGGTTCGGTTTGATACTGCAACCTTTTCAACGC
>ONAL01000051.1 GCA_900315785.1 uncultured Eubacteriales bacterium | reverse complement strand
ATCATCGAAACCTTTGACTCGGGTAAGCAGTACACGGACGAGGATAACGGCGACCTGACAAAGTCCTACAGAGGAGACAGGGCGTACGCTATCTTCAAAAACCAGACTCCCATCAGTATCTCGGGCTTTACGCTTCAGTCGGCAAAGAACATAACCCCGATTGACGAGAACAGCGGAACCTGGAACCCGCAGTCGTTCTGGAAGCCGTCAACGCTCGATTTGAACAGCGACGGCGTTCCTGATTTTGACGCGGATCATCACGCGGACGTCTGCTTCTTCTATACACGAAACGAGTACGTCCTCACATTTGTTAACAACAACCAGAAGGAGAAGGTTTTTGATTCCAAAACCCTCGCTCCGCATAAAGGCGTCGCCTACGGCGCTCCGTTCAACAGAAAAATATCAAGCGGAGAGCTTGCGGGTCAGTATGCTTACTGGTATACACCCGAGTATTACAACCAGGACCTCAAGGATTACTATCGCTTTGACGGCTGGTATTTCTCTCCGTACTTCGTGCGCAGGGTCGATCGCGATTCCAATCTGATGCCTGCCGACGATACCACACTCTACGCGAGATGGGTTCCCATCACCTGTGATGTGACCTTCTATAACGACTACCGTTCCTACAGTCTCAACAACGTTCTGCACAAGAGCGAGGTTGACTACGGCTCGCTTATCAATACCTCGGAGGTTCCCGCAGACGAGGAGGGCGCAGCATATACTCTCAATCCTCCGTCACGCGGAGCTCTGTTCGCAGGCTGGTATTATATCGACCGAAACCACCGTCCCGTGCGTTTTGACCCCGAAACCCTCCCGATTACGCGTGAGCTCAGGCTCTACGCCGAGTGGGTATCAAAGGATACCGCAAAGTACAAGATTACCTACACAGAGCAGGGAACGGGCAAAGAGGTCGCTCCTCCCACAAAGGGAACCGCCTTTGTGTCAAAGACGAGAACCTTTATCGCAAAGAACGGCAGCGAGCTCAACGACGAACACAAATGGATTGACGGCGAGGCTAACTGGTGGCCTGTTCTGTCGTCTCACTCGGTTATGATTGAGCCGAACAGAGACGGCAAGGAGTTCGAGCCGAACGAGTTCAACTTTGAATATATCAAAAAGAGCAAGGTTTGGTACCGCGTTGTCTATATCAACGCCGAAACAGGCGCGACTATCTACGAAGCCAAGGATGTTGACACAGCCTACGCTGCGGTTACCGAGCACGCTCAGTATGTCAAGGGCTATGTCCCCGACAAGCTCTCGAGGTCGATTGTGCTTTCCGCGTCTGTCAACAGCGACGAGGAAGCCGCAAAGCGCGAGGAGCTCAGAACCAATGTTATCACATTCCTGTACACTCCCAGCGAGAGCGGCACGCTCTATCAGATTGACCACTATATCCAGAACCTTGACAATCCGACATCCTTTGACCTCTACCATTCCGAGACCCAGACGGCGGTTATCGGTGATAACGTCACCACAAGTGAGGTTTACAACCGTGACCTGAGCCGTTCGCTTCTTGAAACAGGCTTCATTATTTCGGATTCCCTGTCAAAGATTGAGGTCACCGACGGCAGCGGCAACACCACTGTCGTTTCGGGCGACAACGTCACACTCGACGGAAACGTAACCGTTATCTCGGTTTATTATCTCAGAAACAGCTACAGGTACACTGTTGAGTATTACGACTATGAGGCTGCGAAGCTGCATAACGAGAACCCCGATTTATGGGACGGCGAAATCAAAGCTCCCGATATCTATGACCCCGAGCCTGTCGGCAAGGTCGTAGGAATCGAGCCTCCCGAAACAATCGCCTACAGCGGCAGCAAGGGCGCCAAGAGAGCGTATGACAACTATACGCGAATCAGCGACCGTCAGCTCACCGTGACGATTCGTCCCGACTCCGACACACCTGTAACCAACGTTATCAAGGTTTATTATAAGAAGGACAGCCAGCGCAAGCTCACTTATGAGATTTACTGCCCCTCAGAGCTGACCGAAACCATCGCCGCAATCTCGCAGTCACAGGAACTGGTCGAGAATAAGGAGCAGATTACGGGCTGTACCGTAACTCCCGTTGACGAAAGCGCGCTTCAGGGAAGCTACACCTTCGTCGGCTGGTTTACCGACCCCTTAAACTACAAGAACGAGAAGCCTCTGTCCGAATCCTACACCTGCGTTCCCGAGTTCCCGGGTGCGGATATGACCTTCTACGCCATTTTTGAGCAGGATACAGTCCGTATGAACGCTGAGGTAAGGTTCAACGACAGCGGTGTTTACACCTCTGACGAAACCTCAACCCTTGACGTAGGCGGACTGAACACAGGCTATGATTTCTCATTCGCCGCTCCCTACGGCTACGAAAGCGGCAGCGAGACTCCTCTGCTCAAGCACAGCAACTTCAAGTTCACTCTCAACAAGCTCGATAACAAGATGTACAAGTACACTTTTGCGGGCTGGTATGAGGTCCTGGAAAACGGAGAGATTATCAAACACGAAGACCGTATTACCTCGACCATCGAAGAGGTAAGAAACAGGAACTACCGCTATATCGCTATGTTCGGAAGGGTCGAGCTTCGTGACGAGGTTAATTACGAAATCCGTTACCGCTTCAAGACCCGTACAAACGGCGTCAAGGATTATATCGAAAGCGGCACCCTCAGCGGCGACAGCCTCACAAAGAGCCTCAACGACTCAGGCGCTTACGAGCTCAATAACACATTCATTATGAAGAAAGCTCCCTTTGAGAGCAACAACGGCGAGCTCCTCAACTGGACGGACAAGGGCATTACGCGCGACTCCGATAATGACAGTAATACGATGTACACCGTCGTCGTTGCGGAGCAGACAACCAAGAAGGTTGTCGTCAACTACAAGCTCCCCGACTCCGACAGCTTCAAGGTTCTTGCTCAGATAACTTACGGAGCTAACTACAAAACCGATTCAAATCTCAAAAAGCTCGTTGCTCCCGAGGAGTACGACGGCAAGAAGTTCAGCTACTGGGCTATAAGGAAATCCGCAGACGAGTCTTCGGATATCATCGCGCGCTGCTATGATAACCTCTTCTCGTACTGTATGATGGATAACTACTGGATTACCGCGGTGTATTCCGACGCTCCCGAAGAGGATGTTCCCGCCGAGCACGTTGTAACGCTCAAGCACATCGGCAACACCCGTAACCGCTGGACGGACGTGAACGAGACGGACGCTTCAAAGGGAAACACCGACAGGCTCTATATGGACTTTGAGGCGGCGTTTGCCGACAGCTCAATGACAATTCCGAACGACGACAGCTGCCGTGTAGGTCTTGTTTATGAGATTTGCGCAACGGTTCCGTCAGATGTTACGTTTGATCCGAACAAGGATTACAACGTCAAGTCCGATTCCGACAACCTCAAGGCGGCTATCGTCAACAATTCCTCGGTCTATGTATATAACAAGACCACAGGCAAGCGCCGAAGCATAATTGTTGATGATGTGTCGATAGGAGAGCTCACCAACAAAAACCGTATCCAGGCAGGACTCGGTTTAAGAAATAACTACACTGTCACTGTTGACGGCGAAAAGGAGACAAAGACCTATAAAAACGCAAACTACCTTGTAAAAGTTACAGCATATTACATCGAGAATGGCGAAGTTACACTCAGTAATTCCGTTTATGCCTGCTTGCGCGATGTTTCCGAAAAATCGCTTGTCGCAATTAAAGGTGACGACAGCTAAAATCTGTCCTGAAGGAGGGAGAGATTGTGAAAAAAGAATATATCTCTCCAGACTTCATATTATTCACGGTAGAAATACCTGACGTAATAATGGCAAGTCCCGAGAGTTTCAGTTCACATATAAACGAACCCGATCCGACTTTTGATCCGATTATTGATCCCGATCCCAACGACGAGAACATATGGGGGTAATGCTATGAAAAATATTCTTAAAATCTTATCGTTGCTTCTGGTAATTGCCTTGTTTGCGGTCTCAGTAACCGCTCTGGCGGTCGATACCGTCATCACGCTCGACGGCTTCACGTTTTCCGTTAACGAAAACAACGAGGCGGTCATCCACGAGTACGACAACCGCGAAGAGGACGTTGTTGTTCCCGAAAAGCTCCTTGACGCGAACGTCATCGCGATCGACGACTACGCTTTTTTCGGCAATACCGAGATTACGTCGGTGTCGTTCGAAAACGCGGCTCACCTGACAAATATCGGAGCGGACGCGTTCTACGGCTGTACGGGCTTAAAAACCGTCACAATCCCCGATAACATCGCTCAGCTCGGCTTCGGAGCGTTCCAGGACTGCACATCGCTCGAGAGCGTCACTCTCGGCAGCGGTCTCACAAAGATAGGGGAGCAGGCGTTCTGCGGCTGCACGGCGCTCAGGGAACTCAGAATTCCCGAAACCGTCACAACCCTCGGCTCCAACAGCTTCACAAACTGCCGAAGCCTTGAAAAGCTCATAATCCCCGACAGCGTAACGACTATCGCGGATAACGCGCTCAACGGCTGCGACAGCCTCGCTGTCTATTGCAGCGAAGCGAGCAAGGCGCACGAATTCGCCGTTTCAAAGGGTGCAAAAATCGTCCTCACGGACTATAACCTCGGCGATGTGGACCTCGACGGTCAGGTCAACATCAACGACGTAACGCTTATGCAGTTAAACGACGTCGGACTTTTAGGCGACTTCAATGACACTCAGCGCGTCACCGCCGATATAAACGGCGACGGAAAGAACACAATCCGCGACGCAACGCTCGTCCAGATGTATCTCGCGAGCTATTCGGTTCCCTACAAGGTCAACCAAAGCATTATATAATATATACATTAATTGTATACGAAAACAGGACTGCCTTGCGCGGTCCTTTTTTGTTTGCGCGCCAAATTACTATCAAAATTCGGTGGTAGCTTTTAGGTGAGGAATTGGTTCAAAAAACGGCAAAATTCGGCATAATTCCCACAGTGAAAAATACTGTACAAAATCGAAAATTAATCCTTCGTCATTTTGTCCAAAATCTCCTCAAACTATTGACAAAAGCATTAAAATTATAGTAAACTATATAGTAATTAGGTATGTCTATTAAAAAGATAGGTATATCGACGAGTAATATTCATATTACGAAATATGAATATTGGGTAAATATCGGTCATTTCCCAAGCCGAAGAGGCGTTTTCGGCTGATAAGCGGGGCGGCAAACCGTCCTGCGTCAGGCTCAGCCAAGGTCAGCCGCGGACACGCACACGCAGCCTCTCCACCCGAAAAGGTCAGGCGGGTAAAAGCAGCGGGCAGCCGATACAGCTCCCAAACACTTCGAAAGGACAGGGTTATGCTCCACGGAGCAGGCGCAGGTCAGAAAATCGCCAAAGAATTCACAACACTCACGTATTCTTAACCCTTTTCCTTAATAAAGTTAAATTTGCTCAGGCAAATTTAAAACGGAGGTAAATTTATGAAGACGAAAGTAAAAAGACTTTCCAAGCGTTCCTTAGCGACGTTGCTTGGCGTGCTTATTTTGGTTGCGTCAATAGGCTTAGGTTCTATGATTACAGCTAATGCATATACCTTAAACGGTAGGATTTTTGTTGACTTAGGTGGTGCGTCTTGGTGGACTAATGATAGCAAAAATGTAAACATACATATTTGGGGTGGTAATTTTAATCACTGGCATCAAATGACTCATCAGTCAGGAAGGTATTGGTACTTCGATGCTAATAATTATAAGGATGTTACAGCATTTCAATTTGCAAGGCAAGATGCAAGTCAGGAGTCGCATTACTCACATGAAATAGCTTCAGATACTTCTGGTGTTACTTGTTACACGCTAACGGATAACGGAACCAATTCTAAATATAATTATAGAACTGATTATGCTCCTGGTTTGGAATCAAACAGTCTTTCTGTAAGTCCCACGACTACGGTTTATGGAGGAGACGGAACTTCTGGAAATCCATACATAGTGGCTACAGGATCATCGGTTTCTATTAGTGCGTCTGCAACAAAACTATATAATGATGGTTTTAAAGTGCAGTATAAATTTGGTAGCGGTAGTTTTGCTGATACAAGCACAAATACCGTAACTTCAAATGCTTCTGGTTCTTTTAATATTACAGTACAGGCGAGGGTTTCGAGCAGTTCTAATTCATCATATGTTTCAAATCC
>ONAL01000052.1 GCA_900315785.1 uncultured Eubacteriales bacterium | reverse complement strand
AGCGTTGAAAAGGTTGCAGTATCAAACCGAACCGCCGTATGCCGAACGGCACGTACGGTGGTGAGAGAGGGGGAGCTCATAAACTCCCCCTACTCGATTCTGATTATTTAATTATCAGTTCTTCTTTTGTTGAGCTGTTTCCCTCAATGTGAAACGAGTTCAGAACGGGATTGTCCTTGTCCATAAGTGAAAGTATCAGGTAGCTTGCCTTGCTGTCATAGGCGAGGCGTTTGTCCTCGTCCGACGGTCTGGACGGTGTTTCGGGATGACTGTGCCAGTTTCCGAGAGGGGAGAGCCCGTTTGCCCTCATATCCTTGATTGATGCGAGCTGTTCCTTGGGGTCAAGCGAAAAATGCTCGTTTGATTTATCGATGTTCGTGAGCAGGTAGACCTTCTGAATCTCCTTGTTGTTTTCGGTTATCGTGCCGGCTATCAGACCGCACGCTTCGTTCGGAAGCTCCGACTTTGCATGGGCGACAAGGTTTTCATAGTCCTTTGCGGAAATAGTAATCATACTCCGTCACACTCCGCCTGCTCGTAGTCTACAAGCTCTGTGACGACAGGGTGGTTGTGCCCTCCGTGGTACGGAAGCTTCACCTTGCGCCACTCCATTTTGAGCGCGTCAAAGGTCAGCAGAGAGCCTGTCAGAAGCTCGCCCGTGCCCGTGATATACTTCACGGCTTCCATAGCCTGTAAGCTGCCTATTACACCGCCCATCGCGCCGATTACTCCCGCCTGTTTGCAGGTAGGAACAGCGTCCTTCGGAGGCGGATTCTTGAACACGCAGCGGTAGCACGGCCCCTCGTTCGGAACATAGGTCATAAGCTGACCCTTGAAACGGATTATTCCCGCGTGAGAAAACGGCTTTTCGGCAAGCACACAAGCGTCGTTAATCAAGAACTTTGCGGGGAAATTATCCGTTCCGTCGATTATGAAATCGTAGTCCTTAATTATATCGAGAATGTTTTCACTTGTGATAAAGGTGTGGTATGTGATTACCTTGACGTCGGGGTTCATAGCCTCCATTGTTTCCTTGGCGCTTTCAACCTTCGGCTTGCCCAAATCCTTTGTGGCGTGGATAATCTGACGCTGTAAGTTCGAGAGGTCAACCTCGTCCGCGTCGGCGATTCCGATTGTTCCTACTCCCGCAGCCGCTAGGTACATAGCGGCGGGAGCGCCCAAGCCCCCTGCGCCTATGATGAGAACCTTTGCGTTAAGGAGCTTTTTCTGACCTTTTACTCCGATTTCTTTCAGAATAATATGGCGTGAATAGCGCTCGAGCTGTTTGTTTGTAAATGCCATTACCTTCCGCCTCCCATAAAGTAGAGAAACTCAACGCTGTCGCCGTCAGAAAGTGTTGCGGAGCCGAACGCTCCGCTTTCGACGAACTCGTCGTTTACCGATACGGTTACATATTGCGGTGTTTCAACTTCCTCGAGCTCGATGAGCTCTGCGATTGTCAAGCCTTCCTTGAATTCCTTTGCTTCTCCTGCAACAATAACTTTCATAGTGATTACTCCTTTACAGTTTTTCTAAAATGCCTGATATCCGGTCTTTTCTGACAGCTCCTCTGAGCCTTTCAATCTCCTCGCCGTTCTTAAAGAAAACGAGGGTCGGCGCCGCCTGAACGCCGTATTTTTCTGTCAGCTCAGAGTTAAAGTTTACGTTAATCTTTGCAACCTTTATTCTGTCCTGATACTCGCTCTCAACCTGTGATAAAACGGGGGAGAGCATTTTGCACGGAATACAGCTGTCTGAGTAAAAATCCGCCAGGACAGGCTTTTCCGATTTTAAAACTTCGTTTTCAAAATTATCAATGCTAACTTTTACAGCCATAAATTAACCTCCGATTGATTTGATTGCGTTGTAAAAATCATCCTTCAAATCCTTGATATCCTCAATTCCTACGCTTACGCGGATTGTGTCGTCGTACACTCCCGCATTTTCGCGCTGTTCTTTGCTTGCGTGCGCGTAGATTGTGCTTGCGGGATGAATAACAAGCGTACGGACGTCGCCGATGTTTGTCGCAATAAGCGGGATTCTGAGCCTGCGGATTATTTCGAATGCTCTTTCCTTACTGCCTGCGCGCAAAGTGATTATTGCGCCGCCTTTGCCGCCGAACTGCTTTTTGACCAATTCGCCGTATTCGCCCAGCGTCGGATAATTGACGCTGATTCCGTAGATGTTAACGAGAATTTCGGCGAGCTCTCTTGCGTTGTAGCACAGTCTTTCCATTCTCAGCCCAAGCGTTTCAAGTCCGACCGAATTCATAAAGGCGTTCATAGGGGACAAGCACGCTCCGACGTTGCGCCAGAGCCCGTTTCTGAGCTTTGCCGAGAACGCAAATTTGCCGAACCTTTTGTATTCGCTCAAGGTCGGATAACGCTCCGTATCCCACTTGAAGTTTCCGCTGTCCACAATTATTCCGCTGACTGAGTTCCCACCGCCGTTAATGTATTTAGATGTCGAGTGTACGACAATGTCAGCGCCGTACTTTATCGGGTTTATCAGATACGGGGTAGCGGTCGTGCTGTCAATAATGAGCGGAATGTTTTTGCTGTGGACAAGGTTAGCGACGCTTTCAATATCTACTACATCAAGCGCGGGATTACCGATAAGCTCCGCAAAAACGGCCTTTGTGTTTTCGTTAATCAGCGGCTCAATACTCTCTGCCGAAATGTGATTGACGAAGTTTGTTTTGATTCCGAACGATTTCAAATCGCCGAGCAAATCAATCGTTCCGCCGAAAAGCCCCGAGCCCGCGATAATCTCGTCGCCTGAGGACAGGATGTTGAGCAGAGAAAGCGTTACTGCCGCCATTCCCGAGGAACACGCGACCGCTGCGATTCCGCCCTCGAGAGCGGCAATTCTCGCCTCGAACGAAGCAACGGTCGGGTTGCTTATCCTCGTATAAGAAAAGCCCGCAGCCTTGTTGTTGAAGATTTTCTCAAGCTGTTCCGGGCTTTCCTGAGCAAACGCGCTCGATTGGTAAATCGGCGTGAGCGTTGCGCCTGTCGCATTGTCGCCCTTAAAAGCGGTGTGCAGCAGCGCGGTGTTGAATTCCATAAAATCACCTTGCTAAATAATGAAATGGTAATCGTCGGGCATTCTGTATTCCGACGGTGTAAAGCCAAAGCTCTTTTTAAACTGCTTTGAAAAATACGCCGTGTCCTTGTAGTCCATACGGTTTGCTACGGCGCTTACCTTCATCTGTGTATTCTTTAAAAGCCATGCGGCTCTTATAAGCTTAATGTTTGTTATGTAGTCCACAAACCGAATTCCCGTCTGAGCGATAAACACGGTGCTGAGGTACGATTTGTTGATGTGCAAATCCTCGGAGAGTGATTTTTGTCTGAGGTCGCTTTCGGGATTGTAGAGAATGTATCCGATGATTGATTCAAGGGTTTCGTTATGCGGCGGAAGAAGCGACTTGAAGCTTTTGTAAAGCAAGTTAAACCTTGTGAGCTGTATGTCAGCTTCGACATCATCCGCGTCCGTGAACTCGCTTTCGTTCAAGTACAAATCGAGCCAGTCGTATTCACTGAAAATCCGCTCAACGAGTACGTCCAGCACATCCGAGGAATGTCCGCTGTTATACAGCTCTTCCAGCTCGGTCAAAATGCTGTCGTCCTGCTTTTTGAACAGCTCAAATAACCTTTCCGCTGTTTTGTCCGCCGAGATTTCGCATTCGCTGCTGCCCTCGGTGATTCGGCTGAAGAGCGAGAGCACCGCGTCCTCCTTGAACGGCAGAGTAAAATAATCGTCAATTCCGATTACAATACCCTTTCGAGCAGCCTCAAAATCTCCGCTGGCGCTGCAAAGCGCGATGTGTCCGCAGGCCTTGTTGTTGCGGAATTTTTTCAGGAGCTTGAAGTCGTTTGCTTCAACAAGATTGCTTTCGAGCACAACCAGGTCAAAGCTCCGCGTGTGCAGAGTTTCTCTGAACGCGTCGGCTGAGTCGCAGACCGCTTCAATCTCAAATCCTGTCTGCTCGCCCCAGATGTGCAGCGCTGTGAGCTTCGCCAGTAGATTTATGCTTTTGAGTACAAGAGCAACGCTGTACATAATTTGACCTCCATAAAATCTAGTAAACATATGTAAATAATAGGTTATATGCTTTTAAAAAACACGCAACCTCTTATAGCTGCGTCTGATTAACGACTATTGTAACACATTGTTAAACATATTTCATACGTTTATGTGTGAAAAAGATTTATAATTTTTCCATGCGATTATATCATATCGGCTTTGGTTTGACAAGTTCTTTTTCATATGATAATATATCCTACGGAAACAGTAGGTATTAATGGAGTGATAATTATGCTCAATCAGTTTTCAAGAACACAGCTTGTGTTCGGCAAGAACGCAATGGAAATATTGCGCGAATCGACCGTGGCGGTTTTCGGAATCGGAGGGGTAGGCGGATATACCGTCGAAGCGCTTGCGCGTTCGGGCGTAGGCAGAATTGATATTATCGATGACGACAAAATCTGTCTTACAAATATT
The DNA here is from genome assembly GCA_900315785.1 of uncultured Eubacteriales bacterium. Taxonomy (GTDB): domain Bacteria; phylum Bacillota; class Clostridia; order Oscillospirales; family Acutalibacteraceae; genus Ruminococcoides. The sequence continues at coordinate 1,636 of ONAL01000052.1, read as the reverse complement.
AACCGACAAATCCTTGCGACAAGAGAAACAGTCGGAAAATACAAGGTCGACGTTGCAGAGGAGAGAATCCGCGCTATTAATCCCGATTGTGACGTCCGAAAGTACAGGACCTTTTATATGCCCGATGCAAAAGATGAGTTCGACTTTACCGAGTATGATTATATAGTGGACGCGATTGATACGGTAAAGGGCAAACTTGAGCTTGTTATGAACGCGAAAGCCGCGGGCGTGCCTATCATCTGTTCGATGGGAGCAGGAAACAAGGTCGACGCTTCCGCGTTTGAGGTTGCCGATATATATGATACCTCGGTTTGTCCTCTTGCCAGAGTTATGCGTTATGAATGCCGTAAGCGCGGCATAAAGAAGCTCAAGGTTGTTTACTCAAAGGAAAAGCCGATTCGTCCGATAGAGGATATGTCAATCAGCTGCAGAAAGCATTGTATCTGTCCGCCCGATACCGCGCGAAAATGTACCGAGCGAAGGGATATCCCGGGTTCAACGGCGTTTGTGCCGTCGGCTGCAGGCTTGATAATTGCGGGAGAGGTAATCAAGGATTTGACAAGTTTTGACAGAGATAACAGGGAATAAGGTGAATTAATGACAATCCAGCAGCTCAACTATGCAATAACAATTTCAGAACAGGGTTCATTTAATAAGGCAAGCGAGGTTTTGTATGTTGCGCAGCCCTCGCTTACGGAAGCGATTAAGGAGCTCGAAAAGGAGCTAAATATAACAATATTCCACCGAAGCGGTAAGGGTACGGCTCTGACCGCCGACGGCGCGGAGTTTATCTCATACGCACGTGAGCTTATTCATCAGCACAGGGTTATTCTCGAAAAATACTGTGAGAACGGAAACGTCAAGAAGAAGTTCGGTGTGTCAACCCAGCACTACTCCTTCGCTACCAAGAGCTTTGTCGAGCTTGTAAAAAAGCTCAGCACCGATGAATATGAGTTTGCAATCCGCGAAACGCGTACTCAACAGATAATTGATGATGTCAGCACACTGAACAGCGAGGTCGGCGTACTTTATCTGAGTGAGTTTAACGCTCCGCTGATTAACAAGCTTTTGCGAACAAACAAGCTGGAGTTCGTTGAGCTGGTGGAGTGTAACGCATATGTCTACCTGTGGAAAGGTCATCCGCTCGCCGATAATAAAGAAATAACCTTCGGAGAGCTGGAGGAGTATCCCTGTCTTTCATTTGAACAGGGCGGAAACGGCTCGATGTATCTTGCTGAGGAAATCCTCGCGTCTTACCGTTATCCGCGAATAATCAAGGCGACAGACCGCGCAACTATGCTCAACCTTATGGTAGGGCTCAACGGCTACACGCTTTGTTCGGGAATTATCTGCGAGGAGCTCAACGGTTCAGACTATAAGGCGATACCGTTCAAGCCCGACGACGAGCACCCGAGCGGTAAGATGAAAATTGGCTATATCGTCAAAAAGAACCTGCGTCTGAGCAGGGTCGGGCAGATGTATGTCGATGAATTGAAAAACTATCTGAAAGTTCAGAGCGTTTAATAACGCTCTTTTCTTTTTGGTATGACGGGCATATCAATGCTCTGTGGTGAAAGTCCACCGAGGCGTAGTTACCGACGAACTCAAAAGCGACTCCCAAGGTTTGTATCGTGAG
>ONAL01000053.1 GCA_900315785.1 uncultured Eubacteriales bacterium | reverse complement strand
AAGGACGCCAAGGGCAATGACGTGAGTATGTCAGACTACAAGGGCAAGGTTCTGCTTATCGTGAACACCGCCACAGGCTGCGGCTTCACTCCCCAGTACGACGGGCTCGAGAAGCTCTACGAGAACTACCGCGACAACGGCTTTGAAATTCTCGATTTCCCCTGCAATCAGTTCGGAAATCAGGCCCCGGGAACCGAGGACGAAATCGTCAGCTTCTGTCAGATGAGGTTCGGCACAAAGTTCAAACAGTTCAAGAAAATCGACGTCAACGGCGAGAGCGAAGAGCCGCTCTACACCTTCCTCAAGTCTCAGAAAAAGGGAATCGGCGGCAGCAAAATCAAATGGAATTTCACAAAGTTCCTCGTTGACCGCGACGGCAATGTCGTGGGACGCTTCGGCTCGACGACAACTCCCGAAAAAATCGAAGCAAAAATAAAGGAACTTATCTGATAAGGTGATAGAATGGAAAACTTTGACCCGTTAAAGCTTGAAAATCAGCTCTGCTTTCCCCTTTACGCGTGCGCTAAAGAGGTAGTCAGAAAGTACAAGCCGTTTTTGGACGAGCTTGATTTAACATACACTCAGTACATTACGATGATGGTGCTCTGGGATATCAAAGCAATAAACGTAAAAGAGCTCGGCGCGAAGCTGTACCTTGATTCGGGAACTCTTACCCCCCTCTTGAAGAAACTCGAAGCCAAGGGATACATCACGCGCAAACGCTCGAACGCGGACGAACGCAGCCTTATTGTAACCATAACCGACAGCGGTGAAAGGTTAAAGGTCAAAGCAGAAGAAATACCCTCAAAAGTAGGCGCCTGCATTGACCTGTCCCCCGAAAAGGCTCAGTGTCTCTACAACACGCTTTACGAAATCCTGAACAGCATTACATAAAAGTGCCTGCGGGCACTCTCATTCGCCTTTTGAAACGTTCATCTTCCAAATTGTTAATCAACGGCGGGATAGTGAAGTTTCCTTACAAGGCAAAAAAGGAGCCGATTTTTCGGCTCCTTTTGATTTTGTTTATACCTTTGCTTCGTACTCGGTTACGCCGAGAATTGTCTCGCCGTCAATCTGGAGAGCTGTGGGCTTGTCGAAGCTGACCTTGATTGTCTTGCCCTCAAGAACTGTCGTCATCTTCTTATCAACGTGCTTGCCCTCAAATATCGACGGGAAAGCGATAAGCGTGGGAAGCTTGCCCGAGCCGCTCATAATCATTACGGAGAGCTTTTTGTCGTTGGAAATTCGCTTCTGCTCGGGCGTCGGCATCATACCGCCGCCGTAGAAACGGCCGTTCATTGTCGGTGCAAGCCATACCTTTTTGAAGCTGTATTCCTTGCCGTCAACCGTTACGACAGCGTTTTTCGGCTTGTAGTGGAACAAAAGTCCCTTAATTGCGATTGAGGTGTAGTTGATGGGCTTATCAGAGGTTTCTCTGAGCTTGTCGCCTACCTCACAGCAATAGCCGTCGATTCCGTAGCCTACGCCGTTAATAAAGCGATAGGTCTTGCCCTTTACGGTAACTGTCGGCAGATTCTTCATATACTCGTTTATTTTGACAGGCTCGACCTTCTCGCTGCCGTCGGAGACGTCGTGATAGAAGTCGTTACCGCTTCCTGTCGCGAAGTAATAGACGTCATTCTTTATATCGATATCGTAAACCTCGTTCACAAATCTTGTGAGGGTACCGTCGCCGCCGCAGAGCACGATTTTGTCATCGGCTCCGAGGGTATTGACAAATCCCTCATAGCTGCTGATTTTTGTTATGTCAAAATACTCGATATCGCCGAAAAACTCACCGAGCTTCTCAGCGGAAATCTTACCCTGACCGTTGTTCGCCTTTTCGTTATAAAGTGCTATTGTTTTCATTTTTTACCCTCCAGATTTTCAAGCATTAGATTTGATACATAATCGCCGATTTCGGCTGTTTTCATTGACTTTACCCTGTCCGCTTCGATAGTTTCGAGAACGTCAATCTCGACCTTGGAGCTGTGCAGGGGATAATTTTTGTGAATCATATCGGCTCCGTAAATCGTCATTACGACTATGGGAACGCCCGCCTTTATCGCGGATTTGAAAACCGCGTTATGGAACGGCAGAAGTCCCTCGCCGTAGTTGCGCGTACCCTCGGGATAAACGCCAACACTGACCTCGTCGTTCTTCATAAGCTTCGCGGCTTGGTTGACGGTCTTGAGAGCTTCGCGCGGATTTTCGCGGTCAATTGCCATAAAGCAGCACTTTCTGATTATCCTGCCGTAAATCGGAACCTTGAAATTCTCGGGCTTTGAGATAAAAGCAATATGATATTTGCCGAACGCAAGCCACGTGAGAATCGGGTCAAACTTGGAACGGTGGTTGCTGACGAGCAGAAATCTTCCCTTTGGGAGCTTTTCCTTACAGTTAACCCTGAGTCGGATACGGATAAGCACGGACGCAATCGCCGTCGAATAAGTCAGCAAAAATCTAAAAAACTTGCTCTCCTTGTCATAGACCTTGTTTCTGTCCGCAAACAGACTGCAAACGCCTATAAATATGAAAAGGAAAGCGAGCAGACCGATTATTCCGAGAATCACAAACAAAATCCAGAGCAAAATTTGCAGGAAAATCATATTATCCCTCTTTTACAAAAAAGTACCGGTGGGCACTCTCGCCCGCCTTTTGGAACGTCCGTCTTCCCCGGTGTTAATAAACGGCGGGATAGAGCGGTTTTTTATAAGCCAAAAAGTACATTCCTGTACAATTATAGACATTTTTCGACACAAGGTCAAGAGGAAACCGTTACCTTATTCCACATAAAGTAACGGTTTTTTGATAAGTATATAATTAGTTTTCTATTTTCCGTTCGGTACAAAAACGTTCCGTAGAGCATTTCTTTACGGTCGGCTTCGAATCTCTTGTGCCATTCTCCGCAAAAAAATAACAGACACCCGAATGGGTATCTGTTATTTTGGCGGAGGACAAGAGATTCGAACTCTCGCGCCGGTTACCCGACCTACTCCCTTAGCAGGGGAGCCTCTTCACCACTTGAGTAATCCTCCGTATATGGTAAAGTGTTTAAAGCATTATTGGCGGAGAGGAAGGGATTCGAACCCTTGGTCCCTTGCGGGATCACTAGTTTTCAAGACTAGCTCCTTAAACCACTCGGACACCTCTCCAAGGCTGATTTCAGCATTTAATATAATATCATAAAGCTATTTGGTTGTCAAGGTCTGCGCAAAAGAAATATTCTTTAAAAAATATTGCTAAGTTTTTGGGTCTGTGTTATAATCTTCGTAATAAATTTTGAGGAGGAAAGCTGTTTATGGAAAAACCGGATTTAAAAATCAACCCCAAAAAGATAATTATTCCCGCAATAATTATTGTGGTGCTCACTGTGCTTGCGTTCAACGCGTTCACGGTTGTCGGAGCAGGTCACACAGGCGTTGTGGTTACTCTCGGAAAGGTTAACGAGGGCACCTTACAGGAAGGTATGCACTTCAAAATTCCGTTTATTCAGGAAGTTGTCAAAATCGACAACCGAATTCAGAAAATCGAGGTAAATACCGAGGCGTTCTCAAAAGACTTGCAGAGCGTCAAGACCGTTCTCGCGATTAACTACCGCGTCGACACGGCAAAATCAGACAGCATTTACAAGAACATCGGCGCAAACTACGAGGACGTGCTCGTGACCCCCGCGGTTAACGAGGTTCTCAAGGCAATCACAGCCACCTACACCGCCGAGGAAAGCGTTACAAACCGTCAGCTCATCTCGGACGGACTTGTGACAGGTCTTAACGAAAAGCTCAACGACATCGGTCTTTACGTAACCGACGTCAACATCATCGACTTTGATTTCTCCGAGGCGTTCATCAGCGCGATTGAGGAAAAGCAGGTTGCTCAGCAGAAGCTCCTGAAGGCAAAAACTGACAAACAGACCTCAATCACAAACGCGGAAGCGGAAGCAGAAGCGGCTAAGATTAAGGCTGAGGGCGAAGCCGAGGCGAACAAAACTCTCTCCAAGTCGCTGACAAGCGAGGTCATCGCGAACAAGAAAATCGAGAAGTGGGACGGCAAGCTGCCCAAGGTTTCGGGTTCAACGGGAACGATTATCGACATCGGCTCTCTCGGCGAGGACAAGCAGTAAAACATGCAAAGGCACCCTTTCGGGTCAATATCATTTAGTTAAGAAACAAGACACTCACGAAAAGTGGGTGCCTTGTTTTTTTTGAAACAATTTTAAGAAATTTTTAATAAAAGGCTTGACAAAA
>ONAL01000054.1 GCA_900315785.1 uncultured Eubacteriales bacterium | reverse complement strand
TCTTCTTAAAGCACTTTCAAGAGATTCATTCTCTTTTAATCTGATTTCAGCCATCTATTATCCCTCCCATCTGCCACATGGCATGGGTAATATGCAAAAATTGCATTTGTAATTATACAATATGCAGCTAATAAAGTCAATAGAAATGTAGAATTTTATAAAAAACTTTGTTTTTGTCACCAATTATGGCTTAACAACGAGGTTTACAAGCTTTTTAGGCACTACAATTTCTTTGATAATCTGCATATTTTCTATCGCAGCTCTTACCTTTTCGTCGTTTTTCGCAAGCGCGAGAACGTCGTCCTTGGTTGCGTCAACGGAAATATTGAGCTTTGTTTTGATCTTACCGTTGACCTGAACTACGATCTCAATCGTCTCGTCAACGCACTTGCTCTCGTCGTACTCAGGCCACTGAGCCTCGGCAAGAATACCATCGCCGAGCTTGTTTGCCGAGTAAACCTCCTCTGTTACGTGAGGAGCAAACGGATTGAGCAGGATCGAGAAGATTCTCAGTTCTTCCCTGTTGATTGACTTGACGTTTGAAATATCGTTGATAAGAGCCATGAGAGCGGCAATAGCTGTGTTGAACTTGATGTTCTCGATATCTTCGCCGACCTTCTTGATAGTCTTGTGGAAGGCGCTCTCGAGCTCGGGACGGATCGTATCGCCGTCGATGAGGTTGGTCTGGAGGTTCCAGTATCTCTCAATAAATCTGCGGCAGCCGCGGATGCTCGCCTGACTCCACGGAGCGGCCTTTTCAAAGTCGCCGATGAACATCTCATAAAGACGCATCGTGTCGGCGCCGTACTCGTTTACAATATCGTCGGGGTTAACGACGTTGCCTCTGGACTTACTCATCTTCTCGCCGTTTTCGCCGAGAATCATGCCGTGAGAGGTGCGCTTTGCGTAGGGCTCGGCGGTAGGAACAACGCCGATGTCGTAGAGGAACTTGTGCCAGAAGCGACTGTAGAGCAGGTGGAGCGTTGTGTGCTCCATACCGCCGTTGTACCAGTCTACGGGAGACCAGTATTCGAGCGCTTCCTTGGAAGCGAGTGCTTCGGTATTGTGGGGATCCATGTAGCGCAGGAAGTACCATGAGGAACCTGCCCACTGAGGCATGGTGTCGGTCTCACGGGTAGCCTTACCGCCGCAGCACGGGCATGTGGTTGAGATCCAGTCTGTCATGTTTGCAAGCGGAGATTCGCCGTTGTCGGTAGGCTCGTAGGACTCTACCATGGGTAAACGAAGCGGAAGCTCGCTTTCGTCGAGGGGTACAAAGCCGCACTTGTCGCAGTGAACGATCGGGATAGGCTCGCCCCAGTAACGCTGACGTGAGAATACCCAGTCGCGCAGCTTATAGTTGACCTTGGCGTGACCCTTACCCTCGGCGGTCAGCCATTCGATGATTTTCTTCTTGGCGTCGTCAACGCTCAGACCGTCAAGCATGCCCGAGTTGACCATAATACCGGTAGCGCAGTCGGTAAACGCTTCCTCCTGAACGTTGCCGCCCTTTACGACCTCGATAATCGGGAGGTCAAACTTCTTTGCAAACTCCCAGTCGCGGGTGTCGTGAGCAGGTACAGCCATAATAGCGCCCGTACCGTAGGATACGAGAACGTAGTCGGAGATAAAAATCGGGATCTCGGTGTTGTTAACGGGATTGATCGCGCGAACGCCGTCGAGCTTAACGCCGGTCTTGTCCTTGGCGACCTCGGTGCGCTCAAAGTCAGACTTTCGCGCAGCAGCAGCCTGATACTCGCGGATCTCGTCCATGTTGCCGAGCTTGTCAGCCCACTTTTCAATCAGCGGATGCTCGGGAGAAATAACCATATATGTAGCGCCGTAAAGTGTGTCGGCTCTGGTGGTGTAAACGGTGAGAATGTCGCCTGTTGTGGTGGTGAAATCAACCTCTGCGCCTGTGCTTCTGCCGATCCAGTTCTTCTGCTGAGCCTTTACGCGCTCGGGATAGTTTACGAGGTCGAGGTCATTGATAAGTCTGTCGGCGTACTCTGTGATCTTGAGCATCCACTGCGACTTAACCTTATGAACAACCTCGCTGCCGCAGCGCTCGCAAACGCCGTTTACAACCTCCTCGTTAGCGAGAACGCACTTACATGAGGTGCACCAGTTAACGTTCATTTCCTTTTTGTAGGCAAGACCCTTTTTGAAGAGCTGAATGAAAATCCACTGCGTCCACTTGTAGTAATCGGGATCGGTGGTGTTGATTTCGCGGCTCCAGTCAAAGGAAATACCCAATGACTGAATCTGCTTCTTAAAGCGCGCGATATTATTTTTGGTAACGATTTCCGGATGGATATGGTTCTTTATCGCGTAGTTCTCTGTCGGGAGACCAAACGCGTCCCAGCCAATCGGATAAAGCACGTTATAGCCCTGCAAACGGCGTTTTCTCGCAACCGTATCGAGAGCGGTGTAAGGACGCGGATGTCCTACGTGCAGACCCTGACCGGAGGGATAAGGAAACTCAATAAGAGCGTAAAACTTTTCCTTATCGCTGTTGTCCTGAGCGTGAAAAACGCCCTTTTCTTCCCATATTTCCTGCCATTTAGGCTCTACAGCCTTATGATTATACTTCAATTTACTTCCCTCCGTAATTTAATCCGTAATAATATCCGTCAAATCCACGGGCTTGCCGTCCTGCCAGAGACGGTCGAGATCATAAAACTCCCTTGCTTCCTCGGAGAACACGTTTACAAGCACGTCGATGTAATCGAGCAGGATCCAGCTGTTTGAGCGGTAGCCCTCGATATGGCTGACGGAGACGCCCGCCTTGTCGAGCTGATACTCAACCTCGTCGGCAAGAGCCTTTACGTGGGTGGAGCTGTTGCCCGTTGCGATAACCATATAGTCGGCGATAACGGAAACGTCGCCGATTTCTATAACCTGAATATTCAGTCCTTTTTTGCCG
>ONAL01000055.1 GCA_900315785.1 uncultured Eubacteriales bacterium | reverse complement strand
TTTGAAGATAGCGTACGCCCTGTCTCCTCTGTAGGACTTTGTCAGGTCGCCGTTATCCTCGTCCGTGTACTGCTTACCCGAGTCAAAGGTTTCGATGATGTTCTCAGCCTTTAAGCCGTAGTAAACGCCCTTGTTGAGGATGATGTCGGTGTATAAGCCGCTGTCAATCAGAGACTGACCGCCGTCACTGTTAGCATTAATCTCTTCAACCTCACCTTCGAGAAGCTCTGTGTAGTTCTTATATGTGAAGTTATATACTCGCTTAGCGCCGTCGTTCCAATCTTTACCTTTGATGTTGCCCGTATTCATCCACGAAGCAACGAAATGGAGCTCGGTGGGGTCGACGTTGGGGTGAGAGTCGAGCCAGCTGTCGGTAAGCAGAACCTCCTCGTTAAGCTTATCGAAACGACCCTTAACGGTAAAGTTGCCTCTGCCTTCCTTATATTTGGAGCCGTTCTCAACCGCCCAGCTTCCGAAACGCGCGTACTGAGTATCGTCGCCGTTGCGGTCCTTTCTAAGCTGGGGTTCGATTGCGTCGTTGTACCAGAGACCGCTGATATCGGCGCCGTAATTTGCCTTTACTTCATAGTACCAATACTTTTTCTTGCCGCTTGCGTCGGGTAAGTATTTCGGTGTGAGCTTATCTCTGTACTTGCCCGCAATCTGCGGAAGCGTGCTTACAACATTCTTACCCCAGCCCGCGTCATAAACCCTTTCCGCGAGAGTGGGCTTTTCGCTGTTCGAAAAACCCTTTGTACCGTAGGTGAGATAAATCTTTCCGTCCGCTTCCTCTTTTGCGTAGAAGAACTGCATTGTGATGGGCTTGCGGTCGTAGTACATATTGATACGCGTTGAACCGTCACCCGCAACCGCAAGGTTCTCGCCCGCAAACTGAGCGTGCGTCAGAGTTCTGTTCAGGTTAAAGTATCTCTGCTTTCCTACGATTTCCTTTTTCTGAGCTTCACTCATCGTTGAATACAGAGACTTGACGTTATCGCCGAAGAAATCATACTCCTCGGTCATTTCGTCATAGTTGACCGTGGTGCCTGAGGGCACGTTGTCAAAGTTCTTTGTTACAAGAACGGTGTAGTACTTACTGATGATTGTATCGAGCTTGCCCTCCGCCTCGGCTTTTGCGAGTTCCTCGTCGGTGAGCGTGCTGCCGGGTCTTTCCACCCAGTAAGCAATGCTGAAGTGAGTGTTTTCGGGCTTCCATACAGCCTTGTAATACGTGTTGCCTATCGGAACAATTCCGCTCGTGAAGTTGACGGCTGAGGTCTTTGCCTCTTCCTCAGTAATCACGTTGCCGTCATTGTCGAGGTATTCGCCCTTCTCGTTGGATTTTACCCAACCGAGGAAGGAGTAGCCCATACGCTTCGGTGCGGCAATATTGAATGCCGAGCCCTGCTTTGCGTAGACAGGCTCAACGCCGTAGCCGCCTTCGCCGAGGTCAAAGCTGATGAGATAATAGTTTCTGTCAAAATAGAGCTTGAACTCGGTTGAACCGTCCGCCGCGATGACATCAGGCTCGTGGAACAGAGAGGTAAAGCCGTCAAATGAAACAGCCTCGAGCTCTGCGGGATAGGTGCCCGTGTAGCCCGATTTCTCATACATATCGTTCGAAAGCGACAAGTCCTCGGTGTAGAGGTCGTCATAAATATTCTGCAGGAAATACCTTGCCTTGTAGTGAACCTTATCGGGAAGATAATAAACCGTGACCGTGTCACTGTCGCAGATATTCGTATATTTAAGAGAAGTGGTGCGAGCCTCCTCCGCGTCATCATCGGGCGATGTCATAGCCTTGTATCCGGGGATAACGGGGTTGGTAACCTCAACGTCGAGGTCCTCTCCCTCACGAAGCACGGCAACATACGGGTCGTGCGCGTTGTCTCCGTTTTCGAAATGGTACTCAACCTTGATTGTGTAGAAAGTATCCGCATAAGTCACGACCGCGGTAACGGCTGCTCCGACTATTATCATAATCATTGTGAGGAACAGCATCGTTGTCCTTTTCAGACCTGTTGTCATTTTTATCATCTCCTTGCCCGTTTCTTGAGGATATTCAGATTTATATGTGATATTACATAAAATCCGTTTTCATACAACTTTCCACTGTCGATTTTAACAAAAAAATAATTCTCCTGTCAAATTTCAACACGTTTTCCGAAAAAACAACTTTGTTTAAAATTAACGGAGCGGTCAGCTTTTTTCACAAGTCAAAATTTTAACATCTTTTTTATTTGTTAAAGGTGATTTTTCGTTTCCAACAATTTTTGACCCGATTTGTGCAATTTCAACATAAAGAGCACCTAATATTGTCAATTTTGACGAAAATCGATTTTTTCCTTTTTTGGCTTTTATTCATATGTTTTAATGCTCCAAAAGCAATATATGCACAGCTTGTATTCTTGTTCTTAACTGAAAATCACCCCGCGTAATATACGTCTGCGAAGGCGGAATTATGCATTCTTGACAAAACCGCGCAATACAAATACAATATAGACAGCGCTCTTAAAAGGAGAAATCTTATGAGTAATTTAACAAACGACAGCCTGAAAAAGAGCTTTGAGAACGCGGGTTTTTCGGACGCGGAAAAGGTTTCCGTGCTCACGGGAATCGCGAAAAACCGCGCCGACGAACAGAGCTTCTCGGGATATTTTGAAGAGAACTGGAGCGAAGCCTTCCTCTGCTCCGAGTGCTTTTACACGCTGATTTGTCAGGCGGAC
>ONAL01000056.1 GCA_900315785.1 uncultured Eubacteriales bacterium | reverse complement strand
GAGGCGCAGTCGACCGAGGACAGATACGACTGGGCAATGGTGAGCGGCGCCTTCCGCGAAAATAAGCGTCACGTCACCTTCGGCGACATCCTCAAGCTCACGGATATGAACGACGATGTGTGGAAGGAGAACTACACCGTCGCGAACCAGACCGTTCACGCGTCGCCACAGGGCACGTTCGGCAGGCTCGGAGCTCCCGAGGGAGACAGCAAAAGCTCATACCGAAGCGGTTACGGAATAGCCGCTCCCGCAATCCAATGCGCCAATACTCTGGCGCTCGTCTCGTCGATGCTCTTTTCGGTTTTTCAGGACGAAAAGACTATCAGAAAGATGACGCTTGCCGCGAACTGGCTTGAGGAGCTCACTGACGTATACCTCAGAACTCACGAAAAACTCTTCGGCGAAGAAGCATAAAAAAAGCGGTAAGCCCGAAAGCTTACCGTTTTTTTGTTACCTCATATTTGTCATATGCGGGAATATGAATTTCATATAATCGTCATTGAAGGTGTTGTCGATGAACTCGAAATACGCGTTGTTCGGCGGATTGTCGGGTGTTCTGGTGGAATAGCGGTAAATCGCGGTCACAGTGAGCACACCGTCAATCAGAAGGAAGATAAAGAGCACTGTGCCCGCCTTTTTCGGTATCTTCTCGACCACACGGCTGAACGTCGGGTAGATATACCTCAGCCACGTGAGACCGAGCAGTCCCCAGATAAGCGCGAAGGTGAGGTTTGTTCTGCCGTCGATATTGAACGGAGTGTCGCTGTAATCCCAGCTCACCGTTCCGAGAAACATCTCCTGAAAATAGGAGCAGAAATACTCGAACGTAGCGCCGATAACCGCCGAAGCGAGGTAGACAATCAAATCTTTCGCCTTGTGCAGCTTGTAAAGGCAGAGCGTAATCGCGACGGCTCCGCCGCCGTAAACAGGGATAAAGGGTCCGTACACAACGCCGACGCGCATTTCAAAATGCCCCTCGGCAAAGAGCGCCCAGACGGTTTCCATAAGCGTTCCGAATAGGCTTCCCACAGCGAAAAGCCAGAAAAGCTTGGTACAGCTCAGCCCGTAGGCAAAGGGACGCTGTTCGGGGTTTTCGATTTTCACATCGTAGACCGCGTCGTTCTTGACCCTCACACCGTGGATATATGCCTTCATATCGCCGAGCTGCTTCTCGTAGTCAAAGCTCTTCATATCGGGGAACGCCTTGACAAGTCTGACTCTGAAGCGCTTGCTTTTGAGCATTTTCTTTTCGTACTCGGCTCGGAGCTGTTCGTCGGTCAGACCGCTGCTCTTATCACGCAGAAGATTCGAGATATCCTTCATTTGTCTGAGGTTTCTTCTGAGACGGGTAATCGTGACCGCCGCAAGCGTCAAATCAAGGATAATCAGACCGCAGAAAACCGCGGGAATCAGAATTGACAGCCAGAGCGGCATTGAGTTCGATAACAGCTCGATATAATCGAGCAGAAAGAACTTCAGCAAAAGGGCTGCCGATCCGTAGATGAGCGGCTCCCACAGACTTACATAACCGTTGAGCGTAAATTTGCGCCCGCTGTAATCGTGCCACTTGAACTTAAAGAACCGCTCAAACGCAATTGACACAAGATATTTCGCGACAGTCAAAGCGATAGCCGAACCTAAAAACACCATCCACGGATTCTTCATATGGTAGGTAATGAGCATAATACAGACGGCCGAAAGACCTGCCGAAGGATAGAACGGCAAAATAATAAACCCGGGGTTGACGGGCTTGCGCTTTTGTATCGCAAGCGGAACAGCCCTGCACAGCCATCCGAGCAGAGAAAAAAGCACAAACGCCCACAAGAGTTCGCATAAAAATCTCATATTACAACAATTCTCCGTTTAATAATTTATCAATTACATAGGCGACTCCGCTGTCCTCGCAGGACCTTGTGACAAAATCGGCGGCGCTGAGTACAGGCGCTGTCGCGTTTTCCATTGCTACCGCAAACCCCGCACGCCTGAGCATATCGACGTCGTTGCCGCTGTCGCCCACAGCCATAACCTCACTTTTATTTATGCCCAATTTTTTTGCAAGCTCCAAAAGTGTCGTTCCCTTCGAGCAGCTTGTACCGATTTCGACGTCACGTTCGTCCGACGAAGTGAAGTAGATACCCTCCACGTCGGAAATCGCGCTGCGTATTTCCTCGCGGATTTCGGTTGTAGCCGCGTTCACATATATATTGTCACAACCCGATGAGCTTTCGATGAGCCTCCTCGGGTCGTCGGTCACCCTTCGGGTTCGCAGCAGGTACTCAAATAACGGAGTTCCCTTCCAAACATCGAGCTCTCTGTCGAGAGCTTCGCCCCTCAGATATCCGAAGCCGTCCACAAAAACTGCGTAAAAACAGTCGAACTGAGCGAGAATATCGGCAAGCTCCAGCGACTTTTCGCAGCTCAGCGTATGGGAGATTATCCTTTCCCCCTCGGGCAAAGAGTACGCCGCGGCTCCGTTGGAATGGATACTGTACGAGCAGCCGATGTGGTCGATATATTCTCTGTAAAGCCCCGAAACAGGTCTGCCCGTGACAGGCACAACCTCAATTCCGCGTTCACGGCATTTCATAAACGCTCTGCGGTTCTCATGGGTTATCTTTTTTTCACGGTTAAGGGACGTACCGTCTAAATCTATGCCGATAAGCCTGATATCATTCATACTTTCACCCGCTATCATAATACCACAAAAAATACCGCTTTTCAACAATTTACTATATCAATCGAGTAGGGTGAAATTTCTCCGCCCTCTCACACCACCGTACGTGCCGTTCGGCATACGGCGGTTCAATTCAATTTCAAAGTATGCTG